>NZ_JBUDZG010000011.1:0-132196 GCF_054950075.1 Acidovorax sp. Q11
CAGCGGAACGAAGGTGCCGCGGCCGGTGGTCTGCAGGGCCACCAGGCGCTGCTCGTGCCAGATCCGGGCAAAGGCCGCTACCCGGTTGTAGGAGCCGCCGTAACCGAGCGCCTGCAGATCCACGTACATCTGCTTGACGGTGCGCCGCTGCTTGCGGGATCGGCCAGCTTCCGTCTTGAGCCAGCCCGAGAGCTTCGATGCGAAGGGGTCGAGCTTGGAAGGGCTGACCCGCTTGGCGTAGTGGGGCTCGACCTCGCCTGCGCGCAGGTACTTGCGGATGGTGTTGCGCGAGAGGCCCGTGCGGCGGGCGATCTCCCTGATGGACAGCTGCTCTCGCAGGGCCCAGCGCCTGATGACACTCAGTGTTGCCACGTCTATCACTCCTGGTCTCCTGCTGCTCAACAAAGCAGCAGGTTAGGGTTAGTACGTGGGTCAGGTTTGGATGGAAATCCTGGGGGTTAGTGGGTCACTTCTGCGTGGAAATCAACACAATTAGCCTCACACACGGAAATTCGGACAGGCCCTTTCTTCACGCTGATTTTCCTTAGATATTTTGGCCACTGACCTCTTCTGAATTTGCCGAGCGCTGCATTACTCAAAACCTCGGCAAATCCGGATGCTTGATCTGCCCCCCTCGCACCAACATCTTCCCGTACTCCGCACACCGATTCAGCGTTGGAATCACCTTCCCCGGGTTCAACAACCCCGCCGGGTCGAACGCGTGCTTGAGCCCAAACATCTGCGCGTTTTCCTCGGCCGTGAACTGCACACACATGCTGTTGAGCTTCTCCACGCCCACGCCATGCTCGCCCGTCACCGTGCCGCCCATGGCCACGCTGGTTTCCAGGATGTCCGCGCCAAACAGCTCGCAGCGGTGCAGCTGGTCGGCGTCGTTCGCGTCGAACAGGATCAGCGGATGCAGGTTGCCGTCGCCCGCATGGAACACGTTGGCGCAGCGTAGCTGGTACTTCTTTTCCATCTCCTGGATGGCCAGCAGGATGTCGGCCAGGCGCTTGCGCGGGATGGTGGAGTCCATGCACATGTAGTCGGGACTGATGCGGCCGCTGGCGGGGAAGGCGTTTTTGCGGCCGCTCCAGAAGCGCAGGCGTTCGGCCTCGTCGCGGCTCACGCTGATGGCGGTGGCGCCGGCCGCGCGCAGCACCTCGCTCATGCGGCCGATTTCTTCTTCCACCTCTTCGGGCGTGCCGTCGCTTTCGCACAGCAGGATCGCCTCTGCCGTGAGGTCGTAGCCCGCGTGCACAAAGTCTTCCACGGCGGCGGTCATGGGCTTGTCCATCATCTCCAGCCCGGCGGGGATGATGCCCGCCGCGATCACGGCGGCCACGGCGTCGCCCGCTTTGCGCACGTCGTCAAAGCTGGCCATGATGCAGCGCGCCAGCTGGGGCTTGGGGATCAGGCGCACCGTTACTTCGGTGATCACGGCCAGCATGCCCTCGCTGCCGATCACGGCGGCCAGCAGGTCGTAGCCGGGGCTGTCCAGCGCCTCGCTGCCAAACTCCACGGGCTCGCCTTCCACCGTGAAGCCTTTGACCTTGAGCACGTTGTGCACGGTGAGACCGTACTTCAGGCAGTGCACACCGCCCGAGTTCTCGGCCACGTTGCCGCCGATGGTGCAGGCGATCTGGCTGCTGGGGTCGGGGGCGTAGTACAGGTTGCAGGGCGCTGCCGCCTCGCTGATGGCCAGGTTGCGCACGCCACACTGCACCACGGCCGTGCGGCTTTCGGGGCTCAGGCGCAGGATGCGGTTGAACTTGGCCAGCGACAGCGTGACGCCCATCGCGTGCGGCATGGCGCCGCCCGACAGGCCTGTGCCCGCGCCCCGTGCCACCACGGGCACCTGCAGCCGGTGGCAGGCGCGCAGCACGGCCTGCACTTCTTCATAGGTCTCGGGCAGACACACCACCAGCGGGCGCTGGCGGTAGGCGGTGAGGCCGTCGCATTCGTAGGGCGTGGTGTCTTCGCTGTGCCAGAGCAGGGCATGTGCGGGCACGGCCTGGCCCAGGGCCTGGACAACTTCGGCCTGGCGCGCGGCGCGCTCGGCCGGGGTGGGGCCCGCAGGGGCGGAAGAGGCGGTGTTCATGGCCGCCACTGTAGGGGATGGCCGGGCGCCCGGGCTTGAGCTTTTTTCCGCACCGCCGTGAAAAACACTGCAGTTGCCGATGATTGCTATCAATAGTATAGCTTTAAAGGCTTATCCATAGCGCGCAAGGGCCGATTTTTGCTTGTGGTTTTGGCTTATGCCATGGTTTTGCGCAGCCACTCGGCAAACGCCGCGCATTCCCACCGGTCCATCGTGCCCGTGCGCCAGCACAGGTAGTGCGCGTGGGGGCTGGCGGTGTCGGTGGCAAACAGGCGCACCAGGGTGCCGTTTTCCAGCCAGGGCGCGCCCAGCTTCAGGCGCACCAGCGCCACGCCCATGCCGGCGGCGGCGGCGTCGCACATCAGGCCGATGTCATTGAACTGCGAGCCCTCGCTGGGCTCGGCCCAGTCCAGGCCGGTGGCGGCGAACCAGGTGCGCCAGGGCTCCAGGGGGCTGCGCAGCAGCTGCACGCCCTCCAGGTCCTCGGGGCGGTCAAACGGGCCGTGCTCGCGCACGAACGCGGGCGAGGCCAGGGGCGTGACCACGTCTCGGGCCAGCTCCACATGTTCCACATCGGCATAGTGGCCGGGGCCAAAGCGCACCATCAGGTCGGCGTCTTCGGCCACCACGTCCAAGAGCGGGATGGAGACCTGCAGCGCGAGGTCGATCTCGGGGTAGGCCTCGGTGAACTGGCGCAGGCGCGGGATGAGGATGGTGCGCGCAAACGTGGGCGTCACGGCCAGCTTGAGCCGCCGCCGCCCGGGCGCGGCCGCCTGGCCCGGAAAGCGCTGCAGCGCGGTGAGCCCCTCGCGCACATGGGCGAGGTAGGCGCTGCCTTCGGTGGTGAGCGAAAAATCCGCCCGGCCAAACAGCTGCACGCCCAGGATCTGTTCGAGCTGCTTGACGCGGTGGCTCACGGCGCTGGGCGTGACGCACAGCTCGTCGGCTGTTTGCGTCACGCTGCGCAGGCGGGCCAGCGCCTCAAACGTCAGCAGGCACTGGATGGGCGGGATGCGCCGCGCCGCGCTGCTGAGGAAGGACGACGGGAGTGCCGTGGCCATGGGGCTGCGCAGAGTGAGTGCTAACGAAAGATGACGGTCTTGTGGCCGTTCAGGATCACGCGGTGCTCGCTGTGCCACTTCACGGCGCGGGCCAGCACCTGGCTTTCGGTGTCGCGGCCCCGGGCGGTGAGGTCTTCCACCGCGTCGGTGTGGTCGGCGCGCGCCACGTCCTGTTCGATGATGGGGCCTTCGTCCAGGTCGGCTGTGACGTAGTGGGCGGTGGCGCCGATCAGCTTCACGCCCCGGTCATGCGCCTGGTAATAAGGCTTGGCGCCCTTGAAGCTGGGCAGGAAGCTGTGGTGGATGTTGATCGCCCGACCGGCCAACTTTTGACATAGGTCAAGAGAAAGTATCTGCATGTAACGCGCCAACACCACCAGTTCGGCCCCTTCGGCCTCGATAATCTCGAACTGTTTTGCCTCGGCCTGGGCCTTGGTGGTGCCGGTGAGCGGGATGTGGTGGAACGGCACGTTGTAGCTGGCCGCGAGCTGGTAAAAGTCGCGGTGGTTGCTGATGATGGCGCGGATGTCGATGGGCAGCAGGCCAGATTTCCAGCGGAACAGCAGGTCGTTGAGGCAATGGCCTTCCTTGCTGACCATGAGCACGGTTTTCATGGGCGCGGCCGTGGCGTGCAGCGTCCAGCGCATCTGGTGGGGCTCGGCAAAGGCCGTCAGGCGCGACTTGAGGGTGGCGTGGTCGTGCTGGTCGCAGGCAAACTGCACCCGCATGAAGAACAGGCCGGTGGCGTGGTCGTTGTACTGCGCGGCTTCTTCGATGTTGCCGCCGTGCTCCAGCAGGAAGCCGGAGACAGCGTGCACCAGCCCCAGGCGGTCGGGGCAGGACAGGGTAAGGATGTAGGCGTTGGTCGTCATAGCTGTGCAATTGTCGCAGCAAGGGCCCGGCGCCGTGGAACCGTGTAGACACAAGCCAAGGAGTTCGATGGGCGAAGATGGGCAAGCCCCACCACTGGTCCCCTGGCGGGGCATGCTGCTGTACCTGGTGCTGGGTGTGGCCTGGGTGTTCGTGGGCGACGCCCTGCTGGCCCACTGGGTCACCGACCCGGACCTGCTGACCCGTTTCCAGACCTGGAAGGGCTGGGGCTATGTGGCGCTGACCAGCGGCCTGGCCTGGTGGCTGCTGCGGCGCATACGCCGCGCCGAGAAGGTGCGCATGGCCATGGCGCGCGAGCTGACGCAGATCGTGCGCCACGCCCCCGCAGGCATCGCGCGCGTGGCGCCGGACGGGCAGTTTCTGTGGGCCAACCACCGCCTGGTCGAGATGCTGGGGGGCACGCTGGCGCAGGTGCTCAGCCTCAATTTCCGCGACGTGATGGTGGCCCAGGACCGTGACTGGGCCATTCGCCAGCTGGAGCGCCTGATGGCGGGCGAGATCGACCACTACGTTGGCGAACGCCAGTGCCAGCGCCTGGATGATGGCCGCATGGTGCCTGTGTTGTGCACCGTGACCCTGGTGCCGGTGGACAGCGACGAGCCCGCGCACCTGGTGTGTGTGGTGCAGGACCTGGACGAGATCAAGGCGGCCCGCGCCGCGTTGCAGCGCAGCGAGGCCCGCCAGCGGCTGGCGGCCACCGTGGTGGACAACACCATGGAGGGCGTGGTGGTGACCGATGCCCACAGCCGCATCCTGTCCGTGAACGCCGCCTTCACGCGGCTGCTCGGTTACACCGAGGACGAGTTGCTGGGCAAGACCCCGCGTGTCTTCAAGTCGGGCCGCCACGACCAGGCGTTTTATGAGGCCATGTGGGCAGCGCTGCTCGACACCGGCCACTGGCAGGGCGAGATCTGGAACCGCCGCAAAAATGGCGAGATCTTCCCCGAGCACATGTCCCTGTCGGCCGTGCGCGACCCGGCGGGCGAGATCACGCACTACGTGTGCATGTTCACCGACATCTCCGAAGAAAAGGCCCAGCAGCGGCGCCTGGAGTTTCTGGCCCACAACGACGCGCTCACTGGCTTGTCCAACCGCACCTGGTTCGGGCACCAGCTAGAGCAGGCCGTGCAGGAGGCGCGCGCCAGTGGCGAATTCATCGCCGTGCTGCTGCTCAACCTGGACCGCTTCAAGGACGTGAACGACAGCTACGGCCACACCATTGGCGACGAAGTGCTCAAGCACATCGCGCGGCAGGTTCAGTCGGCCCTGCGCCCGGGCGATGTGCTGGGCCGCATGGCGGGCGACGAGCTGGCCGTGGTGGCGCGCCACCTGCGCCATGCTGACGGCGCGGCCGTCATGGCGCGCCACCTGATCCAGGCCGTGGCCGAGCCCTGGCGCTCGCCCGACGGGCTGGAGGTGGTGGCCGGGGTGAGTGTGGGCATCTGCATGTTCCCCGACCATGCCCACACCACCGAGCTGCTGCTGCAGGGCGCCCACGCGGCCGTGTATGGCGCCAAGGCGCGGGGGCGGGGTGCCTGGTGCTTCTTCCACGAGGCCATGACCCAGGCTGCGCGCGAGCGGCTGGAGCTGGAGTCGCGCCTGCGTCTGGCGCTGATGCAGGGCCATTTGCAGATGTATTACCAGCCGCAGGTGGACATTGCCACCGGCCGCATCCTGGGCGCCGAGGCGCTGGTGCGCTGGAACGACCCGCAGGAAGGGCTGATCTCGCCCGCGCGTTTCATCCCCGTGGCCGAGACCTCGGGTGTGATCGGCCCGCTGGGCGAATGGGTGCTGCGCGAGGTCTGCCGCCAGGGCCAGGAGTGGCGCGATGCGGGCCTGCCCGAGCTGATGCTGGCGGTGAACGTGTCGCCGCGCCAGTTCCACCTCACCGATCTGGCGGGATGTGCGTCAGCGGCGCTGGCCGACTCGGGCTTCCCGGCCCGGCTGCTGGAGCTGGAGATCACCGAAACCGCGCTGGCCGAACGCACCGAAGAGGCCCGCCTGGTGCTGGTGCGCCTGCGCGAGCTGGGGCTGCGCATCGCGGTGGACGACTTCGGCACGGGTTATTCGTCGCTGGCGCAGCTCAAGCGCTTCCCCATCGACGTGCTCAAGATCGACCAGGGCTTCATCCGCGACATCCCGCAGAGCGAGGACGACATGGCCATCAGCGCCGCCATCATCGCCATGGGGCACAGCATGGGCCTGTCGGTGCTGGCCGAAGGGGTGGAGACCGAGGGCCAGCTGGCCTTCTTGCGCGAGCGGGGCTGTGACACCTACCAGGGTTACCTGTGCAGCCGCCCGCTGCCCGCGGAAGGTTTTGCCGCGCTGCTGCGGGCGCAGCCGCCTCAGCCATCGCAGCCTGCGCTGCCAACACCTGCGCCCGCAGTGCCGTAGGCCTTGAGCCGACGCTCAGCGCTGGCCGCGTGGCGCCGCGCGCCACTGCTCGCGCAGCTCGGCGCAGGCATCGCGGGGCGGCAGGGCCGGGGTGTCGATCACCGCGTCAGCGTCGGCCGGGGCATGGGCGCCCGTGCCTGCAGCTTGTGATGCTTCTGTTTTGATAGTTGATGGGGCTTGCTGGACGCGCGCAAGGGCCACTTTTGACCTCAAATTTTCAGGCCAGTGTGTGGGCACGCCCAGGCTGCGCAGCACATGGCCGCCCCCTGCCACCAGCAGCACGGTCTGGCCGGGGCGCAGCGCCTGCTGCGCGGTGCGGGCCATGCTCGCGTCGCGGGCGATCTGGATGCGCGCCATGGGCGCGAGCTGTGATTCGGGCAGCAGGCCGCAGTGGCCGTCGCGCAGGGCGGTGATCTGGCGCGCCAGCGCGGCGGGGGGCAGATGCCGGTCCCAGGCGGGCTCCTGCATGGCGGCGCGCATCTGGGCGCGGGGCAGGTTGCCACCCAGCACGGGCACCCCCGCCGCCACGGCGGCCATCACCACCGGGCCATAGGCCTTCCAGGGCCAGGCGGTGTCGTTCCACTGCAGGGCGGCCTGCACCTGGGCCTCGGTGGCGCCCGGCGGCAGCGCGTGGGTGCTGTGCCCGCTCTCGGCCATCTCCATCACCAGGGCCGCCAGCTGGCCGCGCGCCGCCAGCCACAACACGGCCTCGCGCTGCAGGCGCTGGTGGTCGGGCGCGTCGTGCTGCTCGCCCAGTAGCAGCACATCGGCGGGCAGCAGGCTGTGCAGGCGTTCGGGCCAGGGCGCGGCCTGGGGGGCGGCGAGCGGCAGGGTGCCCCCGCAACCCGCCAGCACCAGCAGGGCGCAGCCCAGGGCGGCGGCGCGTGCACCTCGGGTCAGCCGGGTGCGCAAGAAAGAAGGGAGGGGTCTTTGCATGCGGCGATGCTACGCGGGCCGCGCTTGACGTAGGTCAAGAAACACCGAGCACCCCCTGCCTACACTGCGCCCATGCGGTCCAAGCCCACGCTCACCACCAAGCTCCTGGCCCTGGGCGCGGGTTTTCTGATGGTGGCGCTGGCGTCCATCAGCCTCACGCTGTGGGTGACCTGGAAACTTGAAGGCGGCGCTGCCGCCGTGAACGAAGCGGGCCGCCTGCGCATGAACATGCTGCGCATGGTGCTGGTGCTGCAGACCGAACCCGCCGAGGCCGTGCAAGAGCGCGCCCGCCTGTTCGACGCCAGCCTGGAGCTGCTGCGCACGGGCGACCCCTCGCGCCCGCTGTTTGTGCCCTGGAGCGAAGAGACCCGCACCCGCTTTGAGTCCATCCGCAGCCAATGGGCCCAGGCCCGCAGCGGCTGGGTGGCCCCGCTGCCGCCAGACCGTGCGCTGACGCTGGCCCAGGCCGACGCCTTTGTGCAGCAGGTGGATGGTTTTGTGGACGCCATCGAGGTGCAGATCGCGGGCTGGACGGCCGCACTGCACCTGTTCCAGCTGTTCATGATGGCGCTGGCCATTGTGGCGGCCGTGACCTTCATGGCCGTGAGCTACCTGCTGGTCATCAACCCCGTGGCACGCCTGCAGCAGGCCCAGGCCCGCCTGCGCCAGGGCGAGCTGGGCACGCGCCTGCCGGTGGATACGGACGACGAATTCGGCCAGCTCTCGGCCGGCTTCAACCTCATGGCGCATGCGCTGCAGGCCTCGCACGACGAGCTGGAGCACAAGGTGGTGGAGAAAACCGCCAGCATTGCCGTGCAGAACCAGCGCCTGGCTGCGCTGTATGAGGTGAGCGCGCTGGCCAGCACGGCGGGCAGCCTGGAGCTGCTGGCGCAAGGCTTTGTGCAGCAGATCCGCCGCGTGGCAGGGGCCGACGCCGCCGCCGTGCGCTGGTCCAACGAGGCCAATGAGCGCTATGTGCTGCTGGCGGGGGATGGCCTGCCCGAAGCCATGGCCGAGGGCGAACATTGCCTGCACACCGGCAGCTGCCTGTGTGGCCAGCCGCAGGCGCAGGCGCGCACGCGCGTCATCCCCATCACGCCGTCCACCCAAGTCGCCTTGCCACACTGCCGCGAAGCGGGCTTTGAAACCATGGTCACCATCCCCGTGCAGATGCAGCAGCGCCTGCTGGGCGAGGTGAACCTGTTCTTCCGCGCCCCGATCGAGATGACGGACGAGGTGCGCGAGCTGCTTGAAGCCCTGACGCGCCACCTGGCCAGCGCCATGGAAGGCCTGCGCGCCACGGCGCTGGAGCGCGAAGCCGCCGTGGCCGAAGAGCGCAGCCTGCTGGCGCGTGAGCTGCACGACTCCATCGCCCAGTCGCTGGCCTTCCTCAAGATCCAGACCCAGCTGCTGCGCGATGCCGTGGCGCGCGGCGACGAGGCCAAGCGCGACCGCAGCATCAGCGAGCTGGATGTGGGCGTGCGCGAGTGTTATGCCGATGTGCGCGAGCTGCTGGTGCATTTCCGCACCCGGACCAGTGAGGAAGACATCGAATCCGCCCTGCGCGCCACGCTGTCCAAGTTCGAGCACCAGACCGGTACCCTCACCACGCTGGGCATGGTGGGCCACGGCCTGCCACTGGCGCAGGACGTGCAGATCCAGGTACTGCACATGGTGCAGGAGGCGCTGTCGAACGTGCGCAAACATGCAGGCGCCACGCGGGTGGACCTGCTCGTGCACCGCCACCCCCGCTGGCGCTTTGAGGTGCAGGACAACGGCAAGGGCTTTGACATCGCCGATGTGCCGCCCGATTCGCTGCACGTGGGCCTGGGCATCATGCGCGAGCGCGCCCACCGCGTGGGGGCCGTGCTGCAGGTCGAGTCCACCCCGGGCCAGGGCACACGCGTGTGCATCGAGCTGCCCACCGGGGCGGCCACGGTGGCCGACCTGCCAGCAGCATCGCCCGCCGCCTGGATGCCCGCGCCCACGGGCAACCTGCCTTCACCCACCATGCCCGGCGCCGCCCCCGTGGCTGCGCCCGCGCTCTAATTTCTTTCCGTACCCGCCGCCCATGTCCTTTTCTACCGCCCCCGCGCCCCTGGCAACGCCCCCGCAGGCCCTGGCGCCGCAGCCCCCGGTGACGCTGCTGGTGGTGGACGACCACACCCTGTTCCGCCGGGGTCTGATCGCCCTGCTGGGGCAGGACCCGGGCCTGCTGGTGGTGGGCGAGGCCGGTGATGCGGCCGAGGCCCTGCGCCTGGCGCCGCAGCTGTTGCCCCAGGTGATCCTGCTCGACAACCACCTGCCCGGCGTGATGGGGGTGGACGCCATCCGGGGCCTGCGCGAAGTGGCGCCCGCATCGCGTGTGCTGATGCTCACCGTGAGCGAGGACGGGCAGGACCTGGCCGCCGCGTTGCGCAACGGCGCGCAGGGCTATCTGCTCAAGACCATCGAAGGCGACCTGCTGGCCGAGGCCATCCGCCGCGCCGCCCGGGGCGAGCCCGTGGTCAGCCCCGAACTCATGGGCAAGCTGGTGGCTGCGTTCCAGTCGCAGGGGGCTCCGGAGCCCGTGCTGGCCACCGTGGCGCAGACGCCACCCCCGCCCGATGCCTCGGCCGCCGTGGTGCAGCTGTCCCCGCGCGAGGAAGACGTGCTGCGCGAGATTGCACGCGGCGCCAGCAACAAGGAAATCGCCCGCACGCTCGACATTGCCGAGACCACGGTGAAGATCCACGTGCAGCACATTCTGCGCAAACTGGGCCTCAGCTCGCGCGTGCAGGCGGCGGTCTATGCCTCCGACCGCCAGCGCGCGGAGTAGGGCGCCCGCGCTGCGCTGCACAACAAGCCAGCATGCGTGCTGTCTTGTCTTTCTGCTATTAAATATGTAGCTATTAAGGTTTTCCCATAGCGCGGTAAGGCCTGTTTTTGCTTGTATTTCACACCGCCCGCCGGTGTGTGGGTCCGCGTTTGCGTCCCGGGGCGGGCCCGCTGCGGTTTCCCCACCTACTCCTTTCGAACGATGCCCCCGTATATGCCGGGCCGGGGGACTACTCCTTTTGCCGTGGCCGGGCTGTGCTTGTGAAGGATGTTCAGCGCGGGGCTGAAAACCGACCATAGCGCCATACCCCAAGAGAAGAAGAGGAACCGCGCAATGGCACACACCACATTGCCCCCGGGCGAAAGCCCACAGCGCACCCGCCAGGCCTGGTCGGTGCTCATCGTCAGCACCTTTGCCTTCACCGTCTGCTTCATGGTCTGGATGATGTTCGGCGTCATCGGCATCCCCATCAAGAAGATGCTCAACCTGAACTCCACGCAGTTCGGGCTGCTCATGTCCATGCCCGTGCTCACGGGTTCGCTGGTGCGGGTGCCCCTGGGCATCTGGACCGACAAGTTCGGCGGCCGCATCGTGATGGCCGCCGTGATGGCCACCACCGTGCCTGCCATCTGGATGATGGGCTACGCCACCGAATACTGGCACTTCCTCACCATCGGCCTGTTCGTGGGACTGGCGGGCGGTTCGTTCTCGGTGGGCACGCCCTACGTGGCGCGCTGGTTCCCCAAGCACCGCCAGGGCACGGCCATGGGCGTGTATGGCGCGGGCAATTCCGGCGCTGCCGTGAACAAGTTTGTGGCCCCGGTGCTGCTGGTGGCCTTTGGCTGGACCATGGTGCCGCAGGTGTACGCCGCCATCATGCTCGGCACGCTGGTGCTGTTCTGGCTGTTCAGCTACAGCGACCCGGCCCACCTGGTGGCCAGCAATGTCAAGTTCACCGACCAGCTCAAGGCGCTGAAGGACCCCAAGGTGCTCAAGTACTGCCAGTACTACAGCATCGTGTTCGGAGGCTACGTGGCGCTGTCGCTGTGGATGGTGCAGTACTACGTGGGCGAGTACGGGCTGGACATCCGCGTGGCCGCGCTGCTGGCGGCCTGCTTCTCGCTGCCCGGCGGCGTGCTGCGCGCCATCGGGGGCATGCTGAGTGACAAGTACGGCGCCCACAGCGTGACCTGGTGGGTGATGTGGGTGAGCTGGATCTGCCTGTTCCTGCTGAGCTATCCACAGACCGACTTCACCATCCTCACCGTCAACGGCCCGCAGACCTTCCACATCGGCCTGAACGTGTATGTGTTCACCGGCCTCATGTTCCTGCTGGGCATCGCCTGGGCTTTCGGCAAGGCCAGCGTCTTCAAGTACATCAGTGACGACTACCCCAAGAACATCGGCGCCATCAGCGGCATCGTGGGCCTGGCCGGTGGCATGGGCGGCTTCATCCTGCCCATCCTGTTCGGCGCGCTGATGGACCTCACGGGCATCCGTTCCAGCGCCTTCATGCTGATGTATGGCGTGGTCTGGGTCTCGCTCATCTGGATGTACTTCACCGAAGTGCGCCGCACGCCCGTCATGGGCCCGCAGGACGCCGCCGCACAAGCGGGCGCCCGCTGATTTTTCTCCAAGGACCTCACCATGTCTGCCACCACCACCAGCGGGCGCCAGGGGCGCCTGCTCACCCTCTGGACGCCAGAGGACAAGAATTTCTGGGAGCGCGAAGGCGAAGCCGTCGCCAAGCTCAACCTGTGGATCTCGGTGCCTGCGCTGTTCCTGGCCTTTGCCATCTGGCAGGTCTGGAGCGTGGTCGCCGTGAGCCTGCCGGGCCTGGGCTTCAAGTACTCGACCAATCAGCTGTTCTGGCTGGCCGCAGCGCCCGCGCTCTCGGGCGCCACGCTGCGCATCTTCTACTCGTTCATGGTGCCGCTGGTCGGTGGCCGCCGCTGGACGGCGATCTCCACCGCCTCATTGCTGATCCCGGCCATCGGCATCGGCTTTGCGGTGCAGGACAACACCACGGCCTACCCCACCATGCTCATCCTGGCGCTGCTGTGTGGCCTGGGCGGCGGCAACTTCAGCTCCAGCATGGCCAATATCAGCTTTTTCTTCCCGAAGGAGCGCAAGGGATCGGCGCTGGGCGTGAACGCGGGCCTGGGCAACCTGGGTGTGTCGGTCGTGCAGTTCTTGAGCCCGCTGGTCGTCACGGCCGGCATCTTTGGCATCTTTGGCGGCGAGGCGCAGACCATCGTCAAGAACGGCCAGACGATGCAGGTGTGGACGCAAAACGCTGCCTTCATCTGGGTGCCCTGGATCGCGATCACCGCGCTGGTCGCTTGGTTCGGCATGAACGACATCGCCGACGCACGCGCCTCGTTCGCCGCACAGGCCGCCATCTTCCGCCGCAAGCACAACTGGCTGATGTGTGTGCTGTACCTGGGCACCTTCGGCTCGTTCATCGGCTACGCCGCAGGTTTCCCGCTGCTCATCAAGAGCCAGTTCCCCGGCGTGAACCCGCTGGCCTATGCCTGGCTGGGCCCGCTGGTGGGCGCAGTGATCCGGCCGTTTGGCGGCTGGCTGTCCGACAAGCTCGGCGGCGCGCGCGTCACGCTGTGGAACTTCATCGTCATGGCCATTGCCGTGATGGGCGTCACGGTGTTCCTGCCCTCGGCAGGCAACGAGGGCCAGTTTGCGGGCTTCTTCGTGTGCTTCCTGGTGCTGTTCCTCACCACCGGCATTGGCAATGGTTCGACCTTCCGCATGATTCCCGTGATCTTCCTCACCGAAGCCATGCGCGGTGTGGACAAGAACGACGCCGCCGCCGTGGCCAACGCCAACAAGGAAGGCAACACCCTGGGCGCTGCCACGCTGGGCTTCACGGCCGCCATGGCGGCCTACGGCGGCTTCTTCATCCCCAAGAGCTATGGCAGCTCTATCGCCCTCACCGGCAGCCCCCACGCCGCGCTGTGGACGTTCTTCTCGTTCTACCTCGTCTGCATTGTGATCACCTGGTGGTACTACGGCCGCAAGAACGCCGAGATGCCTTGCTGAGCTGCCCCACAGAACCGCACAGAAAAGACAAGAAAAGGAGTCCCCGATGAGCCATTTCCTCGATCGCCTCACCTACTTCTCGCAGCCCCGCGAGACCTTTGCCCAAGGCCATGGCGAAACCAACGGTGAAGACCGCACCTGGGAAGACGCCTACCGCGACCGCTGGGCGCACGACAAGATCGTGCGCAGCACGCACGGTGTGAACTGCACTGGCAGCTGCAGCTGGAAGATCTACGTCAAGGGCGGCATCGTCACCTGGGAAACCCAGCAGACCGACTACCCCCGCACCCGTCCCGACCTGCCCAACCACGAGCCCCGTGGCTGCGCGCGTGGCGCCAGCTACAGCTGGTACCTGTACAGCGCCAACCGCGTGAAGTACCCCATGGTGCGTGGCCGTCTGCTCAAGCACTGGCGCGCCGCCATTGCCCTCGCCAAGAGCCCGGTGGACGCCTGGGCCAGCATCGTCGAAAACGATGCCTCCAAGCGCGAATGGCAAAAGCAGCGCGGCTTGGGCGGCTTCGTGCGCAGCACCTGGGACGAAGTCAACCAGATGATCGCTGCGGCCAACGTCTACACGATTAAGAAGCACGGCCCTGACCGCATCATCGGCTTCTCGCCCATCCCGGCGATGTCGATGATTTCGTATGCAGCGGGTTCGCGCTACCTCAGCCTCATCGGCGGCGTGTGCATGAGCTTCTACGACTGGTACTGCGACCTGCCCCCCAGCAGCCCGCAGACCTGGGGCGAGCAGACCGACGTGCCCGAGTCGGCCGACTGGTACAACAGCTCGTACATCATTGCCTGGGGCTCCAACGTGCCCCAGACGCGCACGCCAGATGCGCACTTTTTGACCGAGGTGCGCTACAAGGGCACCAAGGTCGTTTCCATCACGCCCGACTATTCCGAAGTCGCCAAGCTGGGCGATTTGTGGATGCACCCCAAGCAGGGTACAGACGCCGCCGTGGCCATGGCCATGGGGCACGTGATCCTCAAGGAGTTTTACTTCAAGGACGGTGGCAAGGGCCGCAGCGCGTACTTTGACGACTATGCCCGCCGCTACACCGACCTGCCTCTCTTGGTGGTGCTGAAGGAAAAGACGCTGCCCGATGGCCGCACCGTGATGGTGCCCGACCGCTATGTGCGCGCCAGCGATTTCCCGGGCCAGCTTGACCAGTCGAACAACCCCGACTGGAAGACCGTGGGCTACGACGAACTGGGCCAGGTCACGCTGCCCAACGGCTCCATTGGTTTCCGCTGGGGTGCCGATGGCCGCGCCGACCAGGGCCTGTGGAACCTGGAGAACAAGGAAGCCCGCACGGGCAACGCCGTCAAGCTCAAGCTGTCGGTGATCGAAGACGGCGCACAGGCCCACGACGTGGCCACCGTGGCCTTCCCGTACTTCGGCGGCGTGCAGTCGCCCAACTTCACGGCCAACGAACAAGGCAGCGACGTGATGGTGCGCCCCGTGCCCGTGACGCACCTGGAGTTGTCCGGCCATGAGGCCCAGGGCAAGGTGATGGTCGCGACGGTGTTCGACCTGCTGGCCGCCAATTACGGCATCGACCGGGGTCTACCCGGTGAAGAGCCCGGCGGCAGCTACGACGCCGACCGCCCCTACACCCCCGCCTGGCAGGAGGCCATCACCGGCGTGCCGCGCGAGCAGATCATCACCGTGGCGCGCCAGTTCGCCGACAACGCGGACAAGACGCACGGCAAGTCCATGGTGATCATCGGCGCGGCCATGAACCACTGGTACCACTGCGACATGAATTACCGGGGCATCATCAACATGCTGATGCTGTGTGGCTGTATTGGCCAGAGCGGTGGCGGCTGGGCCCACTATGTGGGCCAGGAAAAGCTGCGGCCCCAGACCGGCTGGACCGCGCTGGCCTTCGCGCTGGACTGGATCCGTCCCCCCCGCCAGATGAACAGCACGAGCTTTTTCTACGCCCACACCGACCAGTGGCGCTACGAGAAGCTGGGCATGGAGGAAATCCTCTCGCCCCTGGCCGATGCCAGCGCCTACCACGGCGCCCAGATCGACTACAACGTGCGCGCCGAGCGCATGGGCTGGCTGCCTTCGGCGCCCCAGCTCAAGACCAACCCGATGCAGGTGGCCAAGGATGCCGCCGCCAAGGGCATGGACGCCAAGGACTACGTGGTGCAGTCGCTCAAGAACGGCAGCCTCACGATGAGCTGCGAGGACCCGGACCATCCCGACAACTGGCCGCGCAACATGTTCGTGTGGCGCTCCAACATCCTGGGCTCGTCGGGCAAGGGGCATGAATACTTCCTCAAGCACCTGCTGGGCACCACCCACGGCGTGCAGGGCAAGGACCTGGGCAAGGACGAAGCCAAGCCCGAGGAAGTGCAGTGGCACGCCAACGCGCCCGAAGGCAAGCTGGACCTGCTGGTCACGCTCGACTTCCGCATGAGCACCACCTGCCTGTACTCCGACATCGTGCTGCCCACGGCCACCTGGTATGAGAAGAACGACCTCAATACCAGCGACATGCACCCCTTCATCCACCCGCTGTCCACGGCAGTGGACCCTGCATGGCAGGCCAAGAGCGACTGGGAGATCTACAAGGGTTTCGCCAAGGCCGTGAGCGAGGTCAGCGTGGGCCATCTGGGCGTCGAGAAGGACGTGGTGCTCACGCCCATCATGCACGACACCCCCGGTGAAATGGCTCAGCCTTATGGCGTGCGCGACTGGAAGAAGGGCGAGTGCGAACTCATCCCCGGCAAGACCGCACCCCAGGTCACCGTGGTTGAGCGCGACTACCCCAACCTGTACAAGCGCTTCACCGCCCTGGGCCCCTTGATGGACAAGGCGGGCAACGGCGGCAAGGGCATTGGCTGGAACACGCAGACCGAAGTGGGCCAGCTCGGTGACCTGAACGGCCGCGTGAAGGAAGAGGGCGTGACGCAGGGCATGCCCCGCATCGTGACCGACATCGACGCCACCGAAGTGGTGATGATGCTGGCGCCTGAGACCAACGGCCACGTGGCCTGCAAGGCCTGGGAAGCCCTGGGCAAGCAGACCGGGCGCGACCACGTGCACCTGGCACTGCACCGCGAGGACGAGAAGATCCGCTTCCGCGACATCCAGGCGCAACCGCGCAAGATCATCAGCTCGCCCACCTGGTCGGGCCTGGAAAGCGAGAAGGTCAGCTACAATGCGGGCTACACCAATGTGCACGAGTACATCCCATGGCGCACCCTCACGGGCCGCCAGCAGTTCTACCAGGACCACCCCTGGATGCGTGACTTCGGCGAAGGCTTTGTGAGCTACCGCCCACCGGTGCACCTGAAGACGCTGCACGAAGTCGAAGGCAAGAAGCCCAACGGCAACAAAGAGATCCAGCTGAACTTCATCACGCCGCACCAGAAGTGGGGCATCCACAGCACGTACAGCGACAACCTGATGATGCTCACGCTGAACCGGGGTGGCTCGGTGGTGTGGCTGAGCGAAGACGACGCCAAGGTCGCTGGCATCGTGGACAACGACTGGGTCGAGCTCTTCAACGCCAACGGCGCCATTGCGGCCCGCGCGGTGGTGAGCCAGCGCGTGAACCCCGGCATGGTGATGATGTACCACTCGCAAGAGAAGATCATCAACACGCCCGGCTCCGAGATCACCGGCACCCGTGGCGGTATCCACAACTCGGTCACGCGCATCGTGCTCAAGCCCACCCACATGATTGGCGGCTACGCACAGTACAGCTACGGCTTCAACTACTACGGAACCATCGGCACCAACCGCGACGAGTTCGTGCTGGTGCGCAAGATGGACCGCGTGGACTGGCTCGACGATGAGCCTGTGTCCGGTACCGCAGCCCACGCCTGAAGCCAAGGAGAAACACGATGAAAATTCGCGCACAAATCGGCATGGTGCTGAACCTGGACAAGTGCATTGGTTGCCACACCTGTTCCGTCACCTGCAAGAACGTCTGGACCAGCCGCCCCGGGGTGGAATACGCCTGGTTCAACAACGTCGAGACCAAGCCCGGCATCGGCTACCCCAAGGAATGGGAAAACCAGGATAAGTGGAATGGCGGCTGGGTGCGCAGCCCCGACGGCTCCATCGCGCCCCGCCAGGGCGGCAAGTGGAAGCTGCTCATGCGCATCTTTGCCAACCCCAACCTGCCGCAGATCGACGACTACTACGAGCCCTTCACGTTCGACTACGACCACCTGCAGTCGGCACCTGAAAGCAAGGCCGCACCCACGGCCCGCCCGCGCAGCCTGATCACCGGCAAGCGCATGGAGAAGATCGAGTGGGGCCCGAACTGGGAAGAAATCCTGGGCGGCGAGTTCAGCAAGCGCAGCAAGGACAAGAACTTCGACGATGTGCAAAAGGACATCTACGGCCAGTTCGAAAACACCTTCATGATGTACCTGCCGCGCCTGTGCGAGCACTGCCTGAACCCGGCGTGTGTGGCATCGTGCCCCAGCGGCTCGATCTACAAGCGCGAGGAAGACGGCATCGTGCTGATCGACCAGGACAAGTGCCGTGGCTGGCGCATGTGCGTCAGCGGTTGCCCTTACAAGAAGATTTACTACAACTGGCAGTCGGGCAAGGCCGAGAAGTGCATCTTCTGCTACCCCCGCATCGAAGCGGGCCAGCCCACCGTGTGCTCCGAGACCTGCGTGGGCCGTATCCGTTACCTGGGCGTGCTGCTGTATGACGCAGACCGCATCCAGGAAGCCGCCAGCGTGGAGCGCGACCGCGACCTGTACCAGGCGCAGCTCGACATCTTCCTGGACCCGAACGACCCGGACGTGATCAAGCAGGCCCGCATCGACGGCATCCCTGATAGCTGGATGGACGCCGCCCGCAACAGCCCGGTCTACAAGATGGCCGTGCAATGGAAGGTGGCCCTGCCGCTGCACCCCGAATACCGCACGCTGCCCATGGTCTGGTATGTGCCACCGCTCTCGCCCATCACGGCCGCCGCCAACGCGGGCCATGTGGGCGTGAATGGCGACATCCCCGATGTATCGCAGCTGCGCATCCCCGTGCAGTACCTGGCCAACCTGCTCACCGCCGGTGATACCGGCCCTGTAGTGCGGGCGCTGGAGCGCATGCTGGCCATGCGCACCTACCAGCGCGACAAGCATGTGGAGCAGCGCCAGAACTTGGCCGTGCTCAAGCAGGCCGGCCTGTCGATGGCCGAGGTCGAGGAGATGTACCACGTGATGGCGATTGCCAATTACGAGGACCGCTTCGTCATCCCATCGGCCCACCGCGAATACGCCGAAAACGCGTTCGACATCCGGGGCGGCTGCGGCTTCTCGTTTGGCAACGGGTGCTCGGATGGCGCCACCGAGACCAGCATGTTCGGTGGCAAGAGGCCCCGCACGATCCCGATCAAGGCCACGGTCTGATTGCACACAGGAAGGAATCACCATGTTCAAGAAGAACCCGACCTCTGTGCGCCTGACCCTGCGCGCCCTGGGCTACCTGCTGAGCTACCCCGATGCGCAGTTGCGCAGCGTGATGCCGCCGCTGATCGACGCCCTGCAGGCGGAGCAGGCCCTTCCGGCCGATCGCATGAATGAACTGAAGGCGGTGTGCGAGCACCTGGCTGCGCTCGACCCGCTGGAAGCCGAAGCCCGCTACGTGGACAACTTCGACCGGGGCCGCCAGACCTCGCTGCACCTGTTCGAGCATGTGCACGGCGACTCGCGTGACCGGGGCCCGGCGCTCATCGACCTGTTGCAGACCTACGAGAAGGCTGGCTTGCAGTTCCAGGCTGAGGAGCTGCCCGACCACCTGCCGGTGGTGCTGGAGTTCGCCTCTACCCAGCCGCCCGAAGTGGCCAGGGAGTTTCTGGGCGAAATGGCCCACATCCTCAATGCGCTGTTCAGCGCCCTCGTGGCGCGCAACAGCCCCTACGCCAGTGTGATTGCCGCCGTGCTCGAAGTCTCGGGCCAGCGTGTGCAGTCGGTGGCGCTCACGCCCGAGCCGCCCATGGACGAGGTCTGGGCCGAGCCCGAAGCGTTTGGCGGTTGCAGCACCCAGGGCCAGTCCAAGCCCGACCAGCCGCAGCCCCTGCATTTTGTTCGTACCCCCCGCGCCGAGCGGGCACCCGAAGGAGTCTCAGCATGACCATCTGGCTTGACACCCTGCTGTTTGGCATCTATCCCTACATTTGCCTGGCCGTGTTCTTCATCGGCAGTTGGGCGCGGTTTGACCGTGACCAGTACACCTGGAAGAGTGACTCGTCGCAGCTGCTGCGCACTGGAAGCCTGCGCTGGGGCAGCAACCTGTTCCACATCGGAGTGCTGTTCCTGTTCTTCGGCCACACCGTGGGCATGCTCACGCCGCACTTCCTGTACGAGGCCTTCATCACTGCAGGCGCCAAGCAGATCATGGCCATGGTGACGGGCGGTATCGCGGGTGTGCTCGCCTTCATCGGCCTGTCGATCCTGCTGCACCGCCGCCTGTCGGATCCTCGCATCCGCGCCACCTCCAAGACCAGCGATATCCTGATCCTGGTGCTGCTGTGGCTGCAACTGGCGCTGGGCTTGGCGACCATTCCGCTGTCGGCGCAACACCTGGACGGCTCCATGATGATGAAGCTGGCCGAATGGGGCCAGCGCATCGTCACCTTCCGCAGTGGCGGCGTGGAGCTGCTCGCCGAAGCCGGCTGGATCTTCAAGGCCCATATGTTCCTGGGCATGAGCATCTTCCTGGTCTTTCCGTTTACCCGCCTGGTGCATGTATGGAGCGGCTTTGGCACGCTGGCCTATGTGCTGCGCCCCTACCAGGTGGTGCGTGCGCGCCGTCTGAACCTGCCGCCCGGCCACATGCAGTCGCAAGACCGCCGCGCCTGAAACCCACTGACCCAAGGAACACACCATGAGCGGATGTGGAACCGGGAGCTGCGGATGTGGCTCCACTGACAGCGGCGTGGCGGCAGCACCTGCCAGCACGCTGACCCCGACGCAGGCTGCGGCCTACGAGGCCCTGGTGGCAACGATGGACGATGTGCCCTTGCAAGCCACCCTGGCACCACAAGCTGGCGCCATGGGGGGCATGGGCTCGGTGGTGGCCGAGGTGGCACGCATCAATGGCGTGGCCCTCAACGCCCCGCACGAGTTGCTGGACGAAGAGGCCCTGCGCCAGCGTGCGTGTACCGAGCTGCTGCGCCAGGCGGCGCAACAGGCGGGTCTGCTGCCCGCGAGCGATGTGCCGGGCGCCCTGGGCGCCATCAGCGTCCAGGCCTCCGATGCCATTGAGCAGTTGCTGGAGCGCGAGTTGGACCTCCCCGATCCTTCGGAAGAAGCCTGCCGCCGCTACCACGACGCCCACCCTGCGGCCCATGCCCAGGGGGAGCGTGCGCAACTGCGCCATGTGCTGTTTGCGGTGACGCCGGGCGTGGATGTGAATCAGCTGCGTCTGCGGGCCGAGGCCTTGCTGATTGAACTGCGCTGCGCCGACGATGGCGGTGCGCAGTTCGCCAAGGCCGCCGCCCAGTGGTCCAACTGCCCCAGTGGCCAGCAGGGTGGCGACCTGGGCTGGCTGACCCGCGCCGACTGCGCCCCCGAGTTCGCCCGCGAGGTGTTTGGCGGTGCAGAGATCGGTGTGCTGGCACGCCTGGTGCACAGCCGCTTTGGTCTGCATGTGGTGGAGGTGGTGGCCCGCGACCCGGGGCGGCAACCCGCGTTCGAGGAAGTGCGCCAGGCCATTGCGCTCACCCTGCGCCAACAGGCCTGGGTGAACGCGCTGCGCCAGTACCTGCAACTGTTGGCAGGCGCCGCCCAGGTTGAAGGGGTGGCGCTCGACGCGGCCGAATCGCCGCTGGTGCAGTAGCTGCATGCGCTGTTTTCGGCTGCACAACCATGCCTGACGAACTGCTGGACCGACTGCGCCGTTTTCACGACGACGCCTTCCCCCAGTACCGCGAGCAGTTCCAGACGCTGGTGGACGAGGGGCAGCACCCCACGACCTTGTTCATCGGCTGCTCCGACTCGCGCCTGGTGCCCTACCTGCTGACCGGGGCGGGGCCGGGCGAGCTGTTCCTGGTGCGCAATGTGGGGGCGTTCATCCCGCCCTATGACGGATCGCATGGCCACCATGGCACCACGGCGGCCATCGAGTTTGCTGTGCTTAACCTCCAGGTGCGCCGCATCGTGGTGTGCGGCCACAGCCACTGTGGGGCTATCAAGGCGATGTATGGTGAGGTCTCGCCCGAAGCCCCCAACCTGAACCGCTGGCTGGACCTGGGGCGTGAGGCCCTGCTGCCCATGTCGCCGGGCCCCGAGGTGCTGCGCCGCACCGAGCAGCGCGCCGTGGTGCTGCAACTGGAGCGGCTCATGGAATACCCCATGGTGCGCAGCCGCGTGCAGTCAGGCCAGATCAGCCTGCATGGCTGGCATTACGTGATCGAGGAGGGCGAGGTCCATGTGTTCGATGTCAGCACCGGAGGTTTTGTGCCCGCATCGCGCGCGGACAACAGCGGCACGGGCCCCTACCAGCCCTACGTGGAACACGACGGCCAGGTGTTGGTGGATGACTAAGAGGCTGAGAATCCTTTGTCCCAACCCGCTATGCACGCCAAAACACTCCGGTACGTCGTTGCAAATGCTCGCCATAGCCCGAGCTATGGCTGTGCTTTGCGCCTAGAACCGAAGCGTTTTCGCGCGCCTTTCGGGCTCGGCCAAAAAACCCTCAGCCTCTGACCGGCCACCGACTTGCCACAGGGCGGCATTCGGAGTGGAATGAGCGCTCCTTGACGGAACGCAACACCGTTTCAGTGTGAAACCCAAATCATCGGCCCCCATGAAACGCGAACCTCAGCCCCCCCTCAGCACCCCATCCGCCCTGCAGCCCATCAGTCTGGATGTGCTGCGCGAGAAATACCTCAAGCCGGGCGAGACCACGGCCGACGAGCTGTACCAGCGCGTGGCGCGGGCCCTGGCATCTGTCGAAAAGCCGGAGCTGCGCGAAAAGTACGAAGCCCTGTTCCTGGCCAACCTCAAGGCCGGCGCCATCGGCGCGGGCCGCATCATGAGCGCGGCAGGAACCGACATCCAGGCCACGCTGATCAATTGCTTCGTGCAGCCCGTGGGCGACTGCATCCAGGGCGTGGACGACGAAGGCTTTCCGGGCATCTACGAAGCGCTGCGCGAAGCCGCCGAAACCATGCGGCGCGGTGGCGGCGTGGGCTACGACTTCTCGCGCATCCGCCCCAAGGGCGCGCATGTCAAGGGCACGGCCTCCATGGCCTCGGGGCCCTGCAGCTACATGAACGTGTTCGACCAGTCCTGCTCCACGGTGGAGAGCGCGGGCGCACGCCGGGGCGCGCAGATGGGCGTGCTGCGCATCGACCACCCCGATGTGCAGGAATTCATCACCGCCAAGCGCACACCGGGCCGCTGGAACAACTTCAACGTGTCCGTGGGCGTGTCGGACGCCTTCATCGAGGCCGTGCAGAACAACGCCCCCTGGGAGCTGGTGCACAAGGCGGCGCCCGGTGCGGCGCTGCTGGCACAGGGTGCCCACCAGCGCGCCGACGGCCAGTGGGTCTATGCCACTGTGCAGGCGCGCGAGCTGTGGGACACGATCATGAAGTCTGCCTACGACTTCGCGGAGCCGGGCATCCTGTTCCTGGGGCGCATCAACGAAGACAACAACCTGCATTACTGCGAGAACATCGCGGCGACCAACCCCTGCGTGACCGCCGACACCTGGGTGATGACCGCTGACGGCCCGCAGCAGGTGGGGGATCTGGTGGGCAGGTCTTTCGCCGCCGTGGTGGATGGGTGCGCTTACCGCGTGGAAAGCCAGGGCTTCTTCAAGACTGGCACCAAGCCCGTGCTGGAGCTGCAAACCCGGGAGGGGCATGCCCTGCGCCTGACGGCGGACCACCGGGTGCGCCGCGTGGCGCGCAAGACCCGCTACTGCCTGGAGGTGGAATGGGTCGAGGCAGCACAGTTGCTGCCTGGTGACGAGGTGGTGCTGCACGACCACCGGGCTTTCGCGGGCTGGGGCGGTGCGGGCACGCAGGAAGAGGGCTATCTGCTGGGCCTGTTGATTGGTGATGGAACCCTCAAAGCCGACAAGGCCGTGATTTCGGTATGGGCTCCTGAACTCAAGGCCGTGGGCCAGGGCGCGGTGGCCTTTGCGGCCACCGGTGCGGACGGCATCATCCGGGCCGCCACAGCAGCGGCGACGACGTTGCCGCACCGCAGAGATTTTCAAGGCTTTCAGCGGCCTGTGGCGGGGCGCGGCGAGGCCCGTCTGGCCAGTGCGGCGCTCTGGAGGCTGGCACACGCCATGGGCATGGCGCCGGGCCACAAGACCATCACGTCTGCCATGGAGCGGCAATCCTCTGCCTTTGCGCAGGGTCTGCTGTCGGGGTTGTTTGATGCCGATGGCTCGGTGCAAGGTGCGCAGGAAAAGGGGCTGAGTGTGCGCTTGTCGCAAAGCGACGAGGCCTTGCTGCGGACCGTGCAGCGCATGCTGTTGCGCATGGGGATTGTGTCTACGCTGTACCGTAACCGCCGCCCTGCGGGAGCGCGTGAGTTGCCCGACGGAAAAGGGGGCATGCAGCCCTACGCCACCCGGGCGCAGCACGAGTTGGTCATCAGTGGAGACAACCTCGCGTTGTTCGCCGAGCGCGTGGGCTTTTGCGACACCGACAAGGCCGCGCGACTCGATGATGGCCTGGCGCACTATCGCCGCGCCCTTAACCGCGAGCGCTTCACGGCCTGCGTGCAGTCGCTGGTCGATGCGGGCGTGGAAGATGTTTATGACGTCACCGTGGCCGACGTCCATGCGTTCGACGCGAACGGGCTCGTGGTCCACAACTGCGGCGAGCAGCCACTTCCGTCGTATGGCTGCTGCGACCTCGGTCCCATCATCCTCACCCGCTTCGTGCGCCACCCCTTCGGGTTCGGCGGCGTGGCAGCGTTTGACTTTGACTCCTTCACCCAGGCCGTGGCGCTGCAGGTGCGCGCGCTCGACAACGTGCTGGATGTGACCTTCTGGCCGCTGCCGCAACAACGCGACGAGGCCATGGCCAAGCGGCGCATCGGTGTTGGCTTTACGGGCATGGGCAACACGCTGGCCATGCTGTGCCTGCGCTATGACCTGCCCGAAGGGCGCACCATGGCGGCGCGTATCGCCGAATGCATGCGCGATGCGGCCTATGCGGCGTCGGTGGCGCTGGCGCGCGAGAAAGGGGCGTTCCCGAAATTCGATGCCCGGGGCTACCTGGCAGAGGGCACTTTTGCGAGCCGCTTGCCTGAGTCGCTCAAGGCCTTGATCCGTGAGCATGGCATCCGCAACAGCCACCTGCTGTCCATCGCGCCCACGGGCACGGTGAGTCTGGCCTTTGCCGACAACGCCTCCAACGGCATCGAGCCGCCGTTCTCGTGGATGTACAAGCGCAAAAAGCGCGAGTCCGATGGCAGCACCACCGAGTACGCGGTGGAAGACCACGCCTGGCGGCTGTACCGCGATCTGGGCGGCGACGTGAATGCGCTGCCCGACTACTTCGTCTCGGCGCTGGCCATGTCGGCGCAGGACCACATCGCGATGATGGAGGCCGTGCAGCCCTTTGTGGACACGGCCATCTCCAAGACCGTGAACATCCCGGCGGACTACCCGTACGAGGGCTTCAAGGACCTGTACCTGCAGGCCTGGCGTGCGCGGCTCAAGGGCCTGGCCACCTACCGGCCCAACAGCATCCTGGGCTCGGTGCTCGAAACCCATGCAGAGCCTGCGCCAGAGCCCGCTGCCGCCGCCAAACCGGCGCCTGCCGCGCCACCCGTGGACCCGATGCGCACGGTGATCGAAAGCCGCCCGCAAGGGGGCCTCTCGGCCGTGGCCGAAAAGCTCGAATACTGGACGCAGGAGGGGCACAAGACGCTGTACCTCATCGTCTCCTTCCTGCCCGTGCCCACGGGCGTGGGCTCATCGGGCAAGGGTGGCACGGTGGACCGCGCCATCGAGTTCTTCATGCCCGTGGGGCAGAGCGGCGAGTCGCAGCAGTGGATCACCTCCAGCATGCGCATGCTCTCGCTGGCCGCACGCGGCGGCTTTCTGGAGCGGGCCCTCAGCGACATGCGCAAGGTGGCCTGGGACCGGGGGCCGGTGCGCCTGGGCCAGCACCGCAAGGACGACGGCACGCTGGTGCCCATGTGGCACGACTCCGAGGTGGCGGCCATGGCCTATGCCATCCAGAACATCCTGGCGCGCCGCGTGGCCGATCCGGTGCAGCAGCAGCTGCCACTCGATGAGCCCGCGCCGCCGCCCGTGGCCGTGCCGCAGGCCATGGCCGGCAAGAAGTGCAGCGAATGCGGTGCCCACGCGGTGATCCGCAAGGACGGCTGCGACTACTGCACGCAGTGCGGCCACCTGGGGAGCTGCGGGTGACGCCCTCCCGCCCCACCATTCCCTTGGGGGTAGTCTCTGGCAAGCCCTCGGCCGAGGCGCTGGCGCAGCTGGACAAGCACTGGCGCTGGCGCCATGTGATGCTGGCGCCCCACCGGCTGGGTTTTTTGCTGGCCATGGTGGTGCTGGTGGCTTCGGGGGCATGGTGGGCGCTGGTGCTGGTGGACCGCTCCACCGGTTGGCTAGGTCTGCCATGGGCGCTGCCGCCCCCGCTGGTGCACGCGGCGGTGATGGTGTTTGGTTTTATTCCACTGTTTTTTTCGGGTTTCCTGTTCACTGCGGGCCCCAAGTGGCTGGGGGTGGAACCGCTGCCGCCGCAGGCGCTGCGCAACCCCTTGCTGGCGCAGGCGGCGGGTTGGTTGCTGTGGCTGGCCGGGGCGCATCTGGATTTTGTGGTCGCGCTGGCCGGGCTGGCACTGGCCTGGGGCGGGCTGGTGGCAATGACGGTGCAGTTCTGGGGCCGTGTGCGCTTGAGCCAGGCACAAGACCAGCTCCATGCGCGGGTGATTGCGGGGGCCTGTGCGTTCGGGTGCATTTGCGTGGCGGGGGCCTGGCTCAGCCTGGTGCTGGGTGCACCGGCCGTGGCGCGGGCCTGGGTGTTCTCCGGCCTGTGGGGCTTTGTGGTCGTGGTCTACGTGACGGTGGCACACCGCATGATTCCGTTTTTCACCTCCAGTGCCCTGCCCATGGTGCAGGCCTGGCGACCGTTCTGGGTGCTGTGGCTCATGCTGGGCGCTGCGTTGTTGCAGGTGTTGGCGGTATGGCTGGACTGGGCCGGTGTGGCCGCCAGCGCTGCCGGCCCTGCCTGGGGCCTGGTGTGGGGCACGCTGCAGCTGGTGGTGGGTGGGGTGCTGGTCTGGCTGGCATGGGTGTGGGGGCTGGTGCAAAGCCTCAAGAACCGCTTGCTCGCGATGCTGCACATCGGCTTTCTGTGGCTGGGCCTGGCCTTCCTGATCGGAGGGGTGTCGCAATGGCTGGCCTGGGGGCTGGGCATGGGGGCACTGGGGCTGGGGGCGCTGCATGCGCTCACCATGGGCTGCCTGGCCTCGCTGATGTTGGCCATGGTCACACGCGTGTCCTGTGGCCACAGTGGCCGCGCGCTGGTGGCCGACCGCATTGCCTGGACGCTGTTCTGGCTGCTGCAGGCGGCCACGCTGCTGCGCATCGCGGCTGCAGTGCCGGGTGTACCGGGGGTTGCGCTGCCTTGGCTGCTGCTGTTGGCTGGAGGCCTGTGGGCTAGCACCATGGGGGCATGGGGCGTGCGCCTGGGCCTTTGGTATGGCTGCCTGCGGGCCGATGGCCGCCCGGGCTGAGCAAAAAGGTGCAATGCGCCCTTTCAAGGATTTTTGTCATGGCTGTCATCCCCTGGCCTTTGAGCCCTTCGCCCAAATCCGCAACCTCCGCCGCGCGAGCGCCCGTGGCCGACGATGTGGCGGGTACGGCGGCAGCACTGATCCAGTCGCGCCAGACCATCCTGCCCAAGCGCCTGGGCACGCCGGGGCCCAGTGCGGCGGAGCTGGCACAGATCCTGAGCGCCGCTGCCCATGCGCCCGACCATGGCCAGCTGGTGCCCTGGCGTTTTGTGCTGGTGCCCGAGGCGTCGCGCAAACCCCTGGCCGACGTGTTTGCTCAGGCCCTGCTGGAGCGCGACCCCGCCGCTACGCCCGAGCAGGCCGAGCAGGCGCGCGAGAAGGCCTACCGCTCGCCCGTGCTGCTGCTGGCCGTGGTGGATGCCGAACGCGGCGATGCCGACATTGACCTGGCCGAGCGCACCGTCTCGGCCGGTTGTGCCGTGCAGAACATGCTGCTCATGGCCACGGCGCAGGGCTATGGCTCGGCGCTCACTAGTGGCAAGGCGCTCAAGGCCGACAGCCTGCGTGCTCTGTTCCAGCTGGCGCCGTCCGAGTTGGCCCTGTGTTTTGTCAGCATCGGCACCGTGTTGTCGCGCAAGGCCGTGCGCGCGCGGCCCGTGGCCCATGCCTATGTGAGCACGCTGGACGCCGACCGGGGTGTGGTGCCCGGCTTTTGATCTGTTTTTTTGATTGCGAGACTTTGTGATGGAAATTGCCAGCTTCGACGACCTGCTGCATGCCGCGCGCATGCAACCCGAGCCCCAGCGCCTGCTGTTTGTGTTTGCCGCCGCCGAATTGCCCGATGACGCGACCCCCGCGCAGCGCGCCCGTTTTGAAGCGGGGCAGGGGGGCGCCCTGGTGCCACTGATGTGTGTGGACAAGACGCCGCAGGAGCTGGCGTCGTTCAGCGCCCTGGTGGAAGAGGCACAGCAGTTCACAGCCCCCGGCCACGACTGGGCCATGGTGTTTGCGGCGGCGCTGCCCGGCACTTTGAACCAGGCACCCACCAGCGCCGACGCCGAGGCGCCCCTGCAGCGCATGGTGGACGCGATCAAGGGCGGCGCGCACGGCGCCTACATCCCGTTCAACCGCCAGGGCCAGCCTGTGCGCCTGGGCTGAGACGGTGTCTGCGACCCCCTCGGGCACAGCCCGCCACCTGCCCGGCTTCAGCGCACCGGCGGTGGGGTTTGAGCAACCCTTCGCCATGCTGGAGGCCTGCCACGAGCGCGTGTTGCGCACCCTGGCCCTGCTGGACCGGCTGCGTGCCCATGTGCACCAGCACGGGGCCGACGCAGACGCCCGCCAGGCAGCGCGCGATGTGCTGCGCTACTTCGACATCGCTGCGCCGCTGCACCACCAGGACGAGGAAATGCATGTGTTCCCGCTGCTGCTGGCCCAGGCCGGCCCCGAAGTGCGGGCGCTGGTGCAGCGGCTGCAGCAGGACCATGTGGCGATGACGACCGACTGGGCCGCTGCGCGTGTGCCCCTGCGGGCGCTGGCCGATGCAGCCGCTGCCGCCTTCACGCCCGAGGACGACGCGGCACTGGACCGGTTTGCCCAGCGCTACGTGGGCCATATCACGGCGGAAGAAGGTACGGCCTACCCCGCAGCGGTGGCGCTGCTGGCCCCCGCCACGCTGGTGGCCATGGGGCAGGAGATGGCAGTGCGGCGCGGTGCCTGATGCTTGTTTGCTATAGATTGGATAGCTGTTTCGATATGCTGGTCGCGCGCAAAGGCCTGTTTTTGCTTGAAATAGTCACCTGAAAAGAAGGCACCGCAACGGTTTCCTTCTGGCGATGCCTGCCATGCTGCCTGGGCAGGGCCTGGTCGCAGCGGCGCCTGGACGGTGGCGTGATACTTGGCGGTGTCATGGGTTGTGGACGCGCATGCGAACACCATCGGCCCCGTCAGGGGCTCGGCGGATCGTCGCACGGCGTCTGGCCCAACGCCTGCTTTCCACCCCCGGCCCGCCGTTCTCCGTTCTGTTTGTATGCGCTTCCCTTTTGCTGCCCGTGTTCTCGCCACACTGGCCCTGGCCTGGGCCGCCGCTGCCGCCTGCGTCGCACTCCACACCCCGCTGCCCTGGATGATCGGCCCGCTGCTGGCCACTTCGCTGGTGTCGATGGCGGGCGGGCCCACCGAAAGCTGGGGCCCGCTGCGCAACGCCGGGCAGTGGACCATCGGCGCGGCGTTGGGCCTGTACTTCACACCCGATGTGGTGGCGCTGATCGGCGGCCTGTGGTGGGCCATCGTGCTGGGCATTGTGTGGGCGCTGGTCCTGGGCTGGCTGTTTGGCGCCTGGCTGTACCGCGTGCATGCGCCGCGCATGCATGGCGTGCCCGCGCCCATGCTGCGCGCCACCAGCTACTTTGCCGGGGCTATTGGGGCGGCGTCCGAGATGACGTTGCTGTCCGAACGTGAAAACGCGCGCACCGATCTGGTGGCAGCCAGCCACAGCCTGCGCCTGCTCATCGTCACCGTGACCATTCCGTTTGCACTGCAGTGGAGCGGTTTGCACGGCCTCGACATCCTGCCGCCCACGCTGCGGGTGGTGAGCTGGCCCGGGCTCGCCTTGATGGCGCTGATGACCGGCGCGGGCGCGGTGGTGATGGACCGGCTGGGCCGCGCCAACCCCTGGTTCATGGGCGCGATGCTGGTGTCCATGGGGCTCACCATGGTGGGCCTGGGCCTGTCGGCCGTGCCGCAGGGACTGGTGAATGCCGCGCAGCTGGTGATTGGTGTGAGCCTGGGCGTGCGCTTTCGCCGGGAGTTCTTGCACACCGCGCCGCGCTGGCTGGCCACGGTGGCCGTGGGCACTCTGGGGCTGATGGGGGTGTGTGCGCTGTTCGCCGGGGCGCTGGCCTGGGCCACGGGCCTGCCCTGGGTCACGCTGCTGCTGGGCACTTCCCCCGGTGGCATCACCGAAATGGCCATCACGGCCAAGGTGCTGCAGCTGGGCGTGCCGGTGGTCACGGCGTTTCAGGTGTGCCGACTGATTGCGGTGCTGATGCTGGTGGACCCGCTGTACCGGCGGATTTATCCCAGGGACGAACACCAGGCACTAAAGGTTTGAAAAGAAGAACTGCACGACAAAACTGGCGCGCCCCAGGGCCAGGGATGCCAAGCAAGGGCCGCCCCGCAGCGAGGGCATCGTCCCCCTGCCCGCGAAGCGCAGCGTAGCGAGAGCGGGGGGAAGCCGCGCAGCGGCTCAGGGGGGTGTCTTAGTGCACCACCACCGGGTTCTGCGCCAGCCCCGCATAGCGGTCCAGCGCGTCTTCCACTTCTTCCTGTGTGGGGGTGTCGCGTTGCCAAGCCAGGATCTGCTCCTGGAACATTTCGGCCCAGGAGCCGTCCAGATACACCTCTTTGCCCGAACGCTTGTCCACAATTTCGAAGCCGTGGCGGGCGAGCTGGGGAATGGCGGGGGCGGTGTCGTTGAGTGCCTGGGCGCTCTTTTTCTCCACGGCGTCGGGCAGCATGTGGACCACCACGAAGGATTCTGAGTCGTATAGCATGTGCATCGTGTTCCCCTGATTGATTTGAAATTCAGATGACACCAGTCACGCAGAGTTCAAGCCCCGGGGGCGGCTTGCGGGGTATCCCGGCGGTGGGGTGGTGTCTTGTCGGGCCCTGAGAAGGCCCGCCGACCAGAACACCTGCCGCACCGCATCAACCCTGTTGCAACCAGTATTTCACGAAAACCGCAGTGCGCCGGGCTCGCGGGGCTTTTTTGCCCCGGTGGTGTGCGGCCGCAACACTTGGCGCGGGATCCGGTCTGGCGCGGCTCAGGGCGCGCCGCTCTCGCGCAGCAGCAGGTCGGCAAAGTCGCCATTGGCCTGGGTGAGCTTGATGCGCACCGGCAGGTAGCCCAGCGCCGGGGCCACCCACAGCTCGGCCTTCTGGTCATGGTCCTTGCGGGGCAGGCGCTGCAGCTTGAGGGCCGGGGTGGCGCCCGTGGGCAGGTCCAGCGTCTCGGGGCCTTCGATGGTGAAGGTCCAGCGGTCGGCGCTGCGGGCGCTCACGGTGGTGAGGGTGATCTGGGTGCCGGGCACAAACCGCCCCGGGTCGGCCGCCAGCAGCGCGCCGAGCTGGATGAACACGCTCAGGCGGTCCTGCACGCCGGGGCTGGCCGGGGCCTGCGGGGTGTTGGCGCTGAAGGTGATGCGGCCCTGGGCGTAGTCGAAATGCGCGGCCTGTTCGCTGCGGGACTTGTCTGAAAATTTCTCGGGCAACAGCCCTTGGGCCGTGATGGCGCCCACGCTGCGCTGCGTGCGGGTGCCCACCAGGAAGGCGCTGATCTCCTGCCGTGCCTCGTAGCGGTTGCCATCGTGTTGCCACAGCAGCTCGGCGCGGGCGTTGTAGGCGAACTTTTTGGCCTGCCCGCTCACGTCAAACGCCAGCCGCGTGGGCGGCGGCAGGCGGGCGGGGGGCGGTGTCTTCTGGGGTGCCTGATCGGTGCCTGCGCCCGGCGGGGTGATGTCCACCCCCGTGGTGGTTTCGGTCGGGGGGGCTGCGGGCGCAGCGGTAGATGCCGGGGCTTCGGGGGCGACCGCCGCTACTTCGGCGGGGGGCGCTGGTGAATCGGCGGCGGTGGTTGGCGCTGTGTCAGTGCCCACTTCGGCGCCCGTGGCCACGGCGTCGGCAGGCAGTTGCGGGGGAGCGGGCGCTGCGGTGGAGGAGGGGGCAGGCGTGGTGCGGGCCGGTGGTTTTTTTCGGGCGGCGGGTTGAGGCGCCGCTGCCGGGGCGGCCTTGGCTGCCGGTGCTGTGGCCGCTGCGGGCAGGGCGGCGGGCGGCTGTGCGGCAATGCTGCGGGTGCTGAACGCCCGCCCTGTGGGCTGCGCCGGGCTGTCCCAGCTCAGTGGCACCCCGCTCAGCACCAACCAGTGCAGGGCAAGCACCAGGGCGGTGATGGCAAGCAGCGCGCGGCGGGGCATGGGCGCGGCGGGCGGCCGGGTCAGGCGCTGCCCGCGCCCAGGTCGCGCGAGAGCTGGCCGGCCGCAGCGCGCAGCGGCGCGTCGATGGCGCCGCCCCACTCGGGGTCGAAGGTGGCGATGGAGCCCAGCGTGGTAATACCCAGCTCCAGGTGGCCGTCCGAGTCGAACACGGGCGCGCAGAAGGCCACGATGCCGGGCAGCAAGGTATCGACCACCCGCGCGGCGCCGCGTTCGCGCACCTCGGCCAGCAGGGTTTTCACCTCGGCCATGGTGGCGGGCAGGTCGGTGCGGCGCATCTTCACGGCGCGGGCCAGTTCCTCTTTCAGCAGCGGCGCCACCACTTCGGGCGACATGAAGGCCGCAAAACACCGCCCCGTGGCCGACGACAGCAGCGGCATCACGTCGCCCAGGCGCAGGTTAGCAGTCACGGCCTGGGGCGATTCCTCCCAGTGCACGATGGTCGGGCCGTGGTTGCCCCACACGGCCAGCGCCAAGGTGTGGCCGATGCTTTCCATGAGCTCGGGCATGCGCTCGCGCGCCAGGCGCACGGCATCGAGCCGGGCCAGCGAGGCCAGCCCCAGCTTGAGGGCGGCGGGGCCCAGGTCGTAGCGCGCGTTGCGCGGGTCCTGCGTGACCAGGCCCAGGCGCTGAAAGCTCACCAGATACCGGTGCGCCTTGGCCGCGCTCATGCCGGCCGAGGCCGCCACATCCTTGAGCATCAGCGGTCCGCGCGAGCGTGTCAGCCCCTCCAGCAGGGCAAAACCCACCTCGACCGATTGAATTCCTGCACGTTCTTTGTCCATGTGCACTAAAATTTGCGAGTTTTGTTTAGTTAAATCAATTTACCCAAGCGTAATTTTCGCTAGCGGTGCCCATCAACCCTTCTGAGACAAAGGTCCTGCCACCATGAAACTCGCTACCTACAAAGACGGCTCGCGCGACGGCCAACTGGTTGTCGTCTCCCGCGACCTGGGCACAGCCCATTATGCGACCGGCATCGCCAGCAAGCTCCAGCAGGCGCTGGACGACTGGGGCTTCATCTCGCCCCAGCTGCAGGACCTGTACGACCAGCTCAACAGTGGCCGGGCGCGCCACGCGTTCCCGTTCGACCCCGCCCAGTGCATGGCCCCGCTGCCTCGCGCCTACCAGTGGGCCGACGGCTCGGCCTACATCAACCACGTCGAACTGGTCCGAAAAGCGCGCAACTCCGAAGTGCCGGAGAGCTTCTACACCGACCCGCTGATGTACCAGGGCGGCAGCGACGACTTCATTGGCCCCTGCGACGACGTGGTGGTGCCCAGTGAGGCCATGGGCATCGACTTCGAGGCCGAGATCGCCGTCATCACCGGCGACGTAAAGATGGGCACGAACGCCGACCAGGCGCTGGACGGCATCCGCCTGGTGATGATTGCCAACGACGTGAGCCTGCGCAACCTGATCCCGGCCGAGCTGGCCAAGGGCTTTGGCTTTTTCCAGTCCAAGCCCGCCACTGCCTTCGGCCCCGTGGCCGTTACGCTGGACGAGCTGGGCGATGCCTGGGACCATGGCCGCGTGAACCTCACCGTGCAGTCCACCTGGAACGGCCGCAAGGTCGGCATGTGCGACGCCGGCCCCGAAATGACTTTCCACTTCGGCCAGCTGATTGCCCACGTGGCCAAGACGCGCAACCTGCGCGCGGGCTCCATCATCGGCAGCGGCACCGTGAGCAACAAGGGCGTGACCGATGCCAACGGCCGCACCGAATGGCCCAAGGGCTACAGCTGCATCGCCGAAAAGCGCTGCATCGAAACCATCCAGGACGGCAGGCCCAGCACCGAATTCATGAAGTTCGGCGACACCATCCGCATCGAGGTCAAGGGCAAGGACGGCGCCAGCATCTTTGGTGCCATCGACCAGGCGATTGCAGCCCCCTGAGCCGCTTTCGGCGTCTTCCCCCTCAGGGGGACGCCACCCGTGGCCTGGCTGAGCCAGTTCCACGGTGGCACTGGCCTTGGCGTGCGCCGGTTTCAAACGCCGTGCGCACAGCCAAAAATATAAGAAAAGATAGTGCTTCCGCCTGATAGGAAAGCGCTTGTAGCTATCAAATTAATAGTATCAACAAGGAGACAGCCCCATGCAACGCCGCACCCTCTTGTCCGCCCTGGCCGCCGCAGGCGCCACCACCGCCGCGCCTTGGGCAGCGGCCCAGTCTGCCAACTGGCCCGATCAGCCCCTGCGCTGGGTCGTGCCCTACCCGGCCGGCGGCGGCACCGACGTGCTGGCGCGCACTGTGGCCGAAGCCATGCGCCAGACGCTTGGCCAGCAGATCGTTGTGGACAACCGCCCCGGCGCCTCCACCAACATCGGCGGCCAGGCCGTGGCCACGGCCAAGCCCGACGGCTACACCTTCATGTCGGCCGACAACGCCATCCTGGCCTACAACGAACACCTGTTCACCAAGCTGCCGTTCAGCCCCGAGAAGGACTTCAGCTACGTGGGCGGCATCAGCCGCTTCCCGCTGGCGCTGGTGGTGCACCCGTCGTTTGAAGCCAAGACGGTGAAGGAATTTCTGGACTACGTGCGTGCCAACCCCGGCAAGCTCAACTACGCATCGCCCGGCAACGGCTCGCCGCACCACCTGGCGATGGAGATGTTCAAGCACCGCACCAAGAGCTTCATCACCCACATCCCCTATCGCGGCGCCGCACCCGCGCTGCAGGATGTGATGGGCGGCCAGGTGCCCTGCATGTTCCTGGACCTCGCCGCTGGCCTGCCCGTGATCACCTCGGGCAAGGTGCGCGCGCTGGCCATCGGCTCGGCCAAGCGCGTGGCCGCACTGCCGGACGTGCCCACCCTGGCCGAAGCCGGTGTGCCCAACACCGAAGTGTTCGCTTTCCAGGGCATTCTGGCGCCCGCCGGTTTGCCTGCCGCTATCACCACGCGCCTGAATGCCGAGCTGAACAAGGCCTTGCTGAACCCCGCCGTGGTCAAGCGCATGAACGACTTCGGCATGGAAGCCCTGCCCGGCACGCCCGAGCAGTTCCGCACCATGGCGCGGGCCGAGTCCAAGCGCTGGGGCGAGATCATCAAGGCGGCGGGGGTGAAGCTGGATTGACCCCCTGAGCGGCTGCGCCGCTCGGTGGCATGCGCCAGAGGTGCTGCCTCTTTGGCCTGTCCAAGCCTGCGCAGTCAGGCTTGGAGCCGCAGGCCTCAGCCCCGAGGGGATGCACCCGGTGGCCTGGCAAAGCCAGTTCCACGGGGGCACTCGCTGGCGGCGTGCCCTGGCGTGCAGTGCTGCTTCGCCTACGCAGGCTGGTGGCACACGGCCTCGATGTTGTTCCCTTCCGGGTCGATCACGAAAGCGCCGTAGTAGTACGCGTGGTAGTCGGGCCGGAGGCCCGGGGCGCCGTTGTCCTTGCCGCCCGCCGCAAGGGCGGCGGCATAAAAAGCATCTACCTGCGCCCGGTTCTGGGCGCGCCAGGCCAGGTGGCAGCCCGTGGTGGCGGGAGGGCCACCGTAGGGCGAGGGGCCGTCGATGAACCACACGTCGGCCTTCTTTCCATCAGGTTCGGCCGGGTCCGGGTAGGCAAAGCCCAGCATGTTCGAGCCGTAGTTGCCTTCAAAACACAGGCTGTAGCCCAGCGGCGCGAGGGCTGCGGTGTAGAACGCCTTGGCGCGGGCGATGTCGGTGACGCGGAAAGTCATGTGGTCCAGCATGGGAGGGGCTCCTGGGGTGGTTGTGTCCGGTTTTATACTTGAAATGCTGATATTAAACACAGTATATTTCAACCGGATACAGAATCCCTCGCGCCTTCTGAGCGGTTCCGCCCCGACGGCCCCGGCGCCCTTCAGTTCCACCCCTCCAGCACCAGCTTGCCCCGCGCCTTGCCGCTCTCGATGAGCGCATGGGCGCGTTTCAGATTCGCCGCGTTAATGCTGCCCAACCGCTGGTCCAGCGTGGTGCGGATCAGCCCCGCATCCACCAGCTGCGCCACCTCGGACAGCAGCCGGTGCTGGCCGATCATGTCGTCCGTGCCAAACAGCGCACGCGTGAACATCAGCTCCCAGTGCACCGACACCGACTTGCGCTTGAACTTCGTCACGTCGAGCGACACCGGGTCATCGATCAGCGCGAACTGGCCCTGCGGCGCGATGGCCTCGACGATCTGGTCGAAGTGCGCGTCGGTCTGCGTGAGGCTCACGACGATGTCCACCGTGGGGTGGCCGATGCGCGCCAGCTCCTGCGTGAGCGGCTGGCTGTGGTCGATGACGTGGTGGGCGCCCAGGTCGCGCACCCACTGCTGCGTTTCGGGGCGCGATGCGGTGCCGATGATCGTGAGGCTGGTGAGCCGCGCCGCCAGCTGCGTGAGGATGGAGCCCACGCCGCCGCTCGCGCCAATGATGAGCAGGGTCTTGTTGGTGGGCTGCTTGCCAGGGGCCACACCCAGACGGTCAAACAGCAGTTCCCACGCAGTGATGGTGGTCAGCGGCAGTGCGGCGGCTTCCGCAAAGTCCAGCGACTTCGGCGCGTGGCCCACGATGCGCTCGTCCACCAGGTGCAGCTCGCTGTTGGTGCCGGGGCGCGCGATGGAGCCTGCATACCAGACGCGGTCGCCGGGCTGGAACAGCGTCACCTCCGGGCCCACAGCGCGCACGATGCCGCTGGCGTCCCAGCCCAGCACCTTGTAGTCGGGGCCGTCACCGCTGCGCGAGCTGCTTTTGCGCACCTTGGTGTCCACGGGGTTCACCGAGACGGCATGCACCTCCACCAGCAGATCGTGGCCGGTGGCCACGGGGTCGGCTTGGATGATGTCGAGCAGCGACTCGGGGTGGTCGATGGGATGGGCTGTTTGGTAGCCGATGGCTTTCATGGCGGGTCCTTGTGTGTCGGTGAATTGGTGATCGGGAAAAAGTGCGATGGCGGAGGTGCTACGCCAGAGCAGCGGTTGCCGCATCCTCAGCGGCTGCGTGGGCAGGGGCGTAGTCGCTGTAGCCCTGCTCGGCGCCTCCGAACAAGGTCGCAGGGTCAAATGCGGCCAGCGGCAGCCCGGCGGCGTAACGCGCCGGCAGGTCGGGGTTGGCAATGAAGGGGCGGCCAAACGCCACGAGGTCTGCCATGCCGGATGACAGGATCTGCTGCGCGCGCTCGGGCGTGTATTTGCCCGCCACGATCACGCGGCCGCTGTAGGCATTGCGCAAGGCTTGGCGGAAGTCCTCGGGGATGCTGGGGGCATCGTCCCAGTCGGCCTCAGCCAGGTGGATGTAGGCCAGGCCCAGCGTGTCCAGCTGGCGCGCAAGGTGCAGCATGGTCGGAATGATCTCGGGGCAGTTCATGTTGCGCTGGGTGATGAACGGGGCCAGGCGCATGCCGGTGCGCTCGGCGCCCGCCTCGCTGGCCACGGCGGCGGCCACTTCGCGGGCGAAGCGGGTGCGGTTGTCCATGGTGCCGCCGTAGGCATCTGTGCGGTGGTTGGACGTGGTGCGCAGGAACTGGTCGATGAGGTAACCGTTGGCCCCGTGGATTTCCACCCCGTCAAAGCCTGCCCGCATGGCGTTGGCAGCGGCGCGCCGAAAGTCGTCGATCACACCCGCGATCTCCGCGGTGCCCAGCGCCCTCGGCACCGGGCAATCGACCATGCGGCCCACGCCGTCGTCGCCCACCACCCACACTTTGGCCTCGGGCGACAAGGCGGACGGCGCCACGGGCAGGCCGTCGCCGTGGAAGCTGGGGTGCGACATGCGGCCCACGTGCCACAACTGCAGCACCATGCGGCCGCCAGCGGCGTGTACGGAGTCGGTCACCTGGCGCCAGCCTTGCACCTGGGCTTCGGTATAGATGCCTGGCGTAAAGCTGTAGCCCTGGCCCTGGCGCGAAACCTGGCTGGCCTCGCTCACGATGAGCCCGGCGCTGGCCCGCTGGGCATAGTAGGTGGCCATCATCGCGTTGGGCACGTCACCGGGCTGGGTGCTGCGAGCGCGGGTCATGGGGGCCATCACCATGCGGTTGGACAAGGTGAGGGGGCCAAGCGCCAAAGGGGCAAAAAGAGGAGATGTGGCAGTGCGGGTCATGGTCGAAGCGTGTGGAGTGGGCTGGACAGGCTTGTATGGTCGTTTTGTCTTGTTTGTTTTTAAATGGGCTGAAGATTGAATGAATATTCAGAGAAAATTTGAAAATTGCCAGCTCAACGCCACGCCCAAGACATGAAAAGCCTGCAAGACCTGGACATCTTTGTGCGCACTGTGGACAGCGGTAGCCTGTCGGCCACGGCCCGGGCGCTGGACCTGACCCCGGCAGCGGCCAGCGCGGCGCTCAAGCGGCTGGAGGCCGAGCTGGGCGTGCTGCTGTTTGTGCGCTCCACGCGCAGCCTGCGGCTCACGCCCGAGGGCACGTTGTTTCTGGAGCACTGCCGCCCCGCGCTGGCCGCGCTGCAGCAGGTGCAGGGGCAACTGGCCAGCGGCCGGGCGGGTGCGCTGAGCGGCACGCTGCAGCTGGCTGCGCCGTCGGACCTGGGGCGCAATGTGCTGCTGCCCTGGCTGGATGCGTTCCAGACCCAGCACCCCGGCATCACCGTGCGTTTGCAACTGTCGGACCGCATGGCGAATGTGTACAGCGAGCCGGTGGACGCCGCCTTTCGCTATGGCAAGCCCCAGGATTCGGGCCTGGTGGCGCTGCCGCTGGCGGCCGAGCACCGGCGCGTGCTGTGTGCGGCCCCGGCCTACCTGGCGGCCCACGGCGCGCCCCCCACCCCACATGCGCTGGTGGACCATGACTGCCTGTGCTTCATGCTGGGCGAGGATGTGCACGACCGCTGGCGGTTCTGGGATGCGGCGGGCCAGGAGGCGCAGGTGCGCGTGCGCAGCCACAACGTGGCCAATGACGGCGATGCCGTGCGCCGCTGGGCCGTGCTGGGGCGCGGCATTGCCTGCAAGTCGTACTTTGACGTGGCGCACGACCTGGCCGCCGGCCGTCTGGTGCCACTGTGCACCGACTGGACCACCGAGGCGGTCCCGCTGTTTCTGGTGGCCCCCAGCCGCAGGCAGCTCACGCCGCTGGTGCGTGCGCTGCGTGACTTCATGGCCACGCGGCTGCAGGCGCTGCTGCAGCAGCAAGAGGTCGCCTCCTGATCTTTGCGTTTCGCGAGCGAGGGAGGAGAGGGCGGGGGGGGCGTGCCGTCGGCCGCCAATCGGTGGTCCGGATTCAGCGAGCGCCTGGGGCGGGGCGGTTTTACGCTCCGGTCGGAGTGGGGCGCCAAGCCATCGCTCGCCCGGCTGGTGGCGCATCTGGCGCCCGGCATTTCTCCCCAAGACCCAAAGGCATTTTCATGAATATCGTTCTTTTGCACGGCAGCTGGCACGGCGCCTAGTGCTGGCACAAAGTGGTCCCGCTTCTGCAGGCCCGGGGGCACCAGGTGCATGTGCCCAACCTGCCCGCCCATGGCCGCCACTGGCGGGTGGCGCGGGGGCGCACCACGCTCTCGGCCATGGCGGCGCATGTGTGCCGGGTGCTCGATGCGCTGGATGGCCCGGCGCTCATCGTGGCGCACAGCCGGGGCGGCATTGTGGCGTCCACAGTGGCCGAGTTGCGGCACCACAAGCTGGTGGGCGTGACCTATCTGGCCGCCTACATGCTGCGCCATGGCGAGCGGGTGACGGACTTCTTCCGCCAGGACAAGGCCTCGCTGGTGGCACGCCACATCCATGTCAGCCGCAGCACCTTGACCGACCACCTGGCGCCCGAGGCCTACCGCCCCGCGCTGTACGCCGATTGCTCGGACGCCGACGTGGCGCTGGCCCAGGCGCTGCTCACGCCCGAGCCCTCGCTGCCCGCACTCACCCGGCTTGCGCTGACGGCGCCGCGTTACGGCAGCGTGCCCCGACACTACATCGAGCTGACGCAGGACCGGGCCGTGACCATCGAGCTGCAGCGCAAGATGATCGCGGCCTCGCCCTGCGCCACGGTGTCGTCCATCGAGGCGAGCCACTCTGCGTATTTCTCGCAACCCCAGCGGCTGGCGGACACCGTGCACCAGATTGCCGGTTTTCGCTGACGGGCCCGGGATGAGCGCGGCGGCCGCAGGGCTATCGCCCACGCGACGCCGCCGGGGCGCGGGTGCGTCGCACAATGCGACCCCCAACGGCGCATGCGCCGGCCTCGCCCAGAAAGACCCCCATGCTGAACTTCGACTTCCACAACCCCACCCACATCGCCTTCGGCCAGGGCCGCATTGCCGACCTGGCCAAGCTCGTGCCCGCTGCCGCCAAGGTGCTGATCCTGGTGGGCGGCGCCAGTGCCGAGAAGACCGGCACGCTGGCCGAGGTGCGCGCCGCGCTGGGCGAGCGCCCGCACGCCACCTTCAGCGGCATCGAGCCCAACCCGAGCTATGAGACCTCCATGAAGGCCGTGGCGCAGATCCGCGAAGGCGAGTTTGACTTTCTGCTGGCCGTGGGCGGCGGCTCGGTGATCGATGCCGTCAAATTCATTGCCGCAGCGGTGCGCTTCGAGGGCGATGACCCCTGGGCGATCCTCGAAAAACATGGCCGCAACGTGAAGGGCGCCCTGCCGTTTGGCGCCGTGCTCACGCTGCCCGCCACGGGCTCAGAGATGAACAATGGCGGCGTCATCACCCACCGCGCGAAGGGCGCCAAGCTGGCGTTTGGCAGCAATCACACCTACCCGGTGTTTTCGGTGCTCGACCCCACCAAGACCTACACCCTGCCACCCCAGCAGCTGGCCAACGGTGTGGTCGATGCGTTTGTGCACACGGTGGAACAGTACCTCACCTACCCGGTCAACGCACCCGTGCAGGACCGCTTTGCCGAAGGCATCCTGCAGACGCTGATCGAGATCGGCCCGCGCCTGCTGACTGCCCCCGAGCCTGTGTACGACGACCGTGCCAACCTCATGTGGGCCGCCACCATGGCGCTCAACGGCCTGATCGGCGCGGGCGTGCCGCAGGACTGGGCCACCCACATGATCGGCCACGAGCTGACTGCTCTGCACGGCATCGACCATGCGCGCACGCTGGCCATCGTGCTGCCCGCGCTGCTGCACGAGCGGCGTGGCGCCAAACGCGCCAAGCTGCTGCAGTACGGCGAGCGCGTGTGGGGCATCACCACCGGCATGGATGACGAGCGCATCACCGCCGCCATTGAGCGCACGCGCGACTTCTTTGAAAGCATGGGCATCGCCACCCGCCTGTCGGGCTACGGCCTGGGCGCCGACACCGTGGGCGCCGTGGTGGCGCAGCTCGAAGCGCATGGCATGGTGACCCTGGGCGAGCAGCGCGAGATCACGCCCGCCGTGAGCCGCCGCATCCTCGAAACCGCGCTGTAATCCGTCGGGCAGGGAGGCCGGGTAGACGCTCGCGCCTTCCGTTCTACATTTCGCGCCGCGCAGCGGCGTTTCGTCGCACGGCGCTGGAGCCCGCTGCGGGAGCTGCCTACAGTGCCGTCAAGCCGCCACCCCGGGCGGCCATTGACGAAAGGCGCACCGTGATCCTCATCCTCTTCCTGGCCCTCCGCACCACATGGCGGGTTGTCCGTGCCCCGCTGCTGGCTGCTTTTGTAGCGATGCTGGCCTGGGCCACCCCGGCATCAGCGCAGTATGCCGGGCTGCGCACCCTGGTGGTCCCGGGTGCCGAGCCCGTGACCGTGGCCTTGTACTACCCCACCCCCGCCGTGGCGCGCACCCTGCCCATGGGCCCGTGGCGGCCGGTGGTCACGCCGGGCGCGCCGCTGGCCGCCGCGCCGCTCAAGGGCCTGATCCTCATCTCGCACGGTACGGGCGGCCATGAGCTGGGCCACCACAACCTGGCCACGCGCCTGGCGGCCGATGGCTACCTGGTGGCCGCGCCGCGCCACCCGGGCGACAACTGGGAAGACCGGTCGATGATCACCTCGGGCCGCTACTTCAGCGAACGCCCGCGCCAGCTGAGCCGTGTGCTGGACGCGTTGCTGGCCCACCCCGAATGGGGCCCCCGCATTCCCGCCGCGCGCATCGGCGCCGTGGGGCACTCGGCAGGCGGCTACACCGTGCTGGCACTGGCCGGAGCACAGGCCGAGCCCACCCGCGCCGCCCAGCATTGCCGCAGCGTGGCGGACGATCCGGGCTTTTGCAGCCTGGGCAAGCTTTCCTCGGCCCAGGGTGCCAGCAGTCCCGTGACACCGGCAGCTTCTGCGGTCGGCGCGCAGGATGGCCCGCTGGTCTCGGTGGCCGACCCCCGCATCCGCGCCGTGGTGGCCCTCGCGCCCATGGCCGTGGTTTTGACGCCCCAGAGCCTGGCCGCCATCACCGTGCCGGTGAAGGTGCTCATGGCCGAGCGCGACGTGGTGCTGCAGGGCAAGTACCACGGCCAGCATGTGGCGGCCCACCTGCCCGGGGTGGACGCGAGCACCGTGCCGGGTGCCGGGCACTTTGCCTTCATGGCCCAATCCGCCTGGCCCCTGCCATCGGACGCAGGCGACGCAGCCGCCAACCCCGAGGGCTTCGACCGGGTGGCCTACCACGCCACACTGGAGAACCAGGTGGCGGAGTTTCTGGGGCGGCAGTGGCGGTGAGTGCGGCGGATTTTGAGAAAAAACGGCCGCCTGCGCGCAATGGATATGCCTTTTGTGCTATTCAAATAATAGCGGTTTGAGGGCTGCTGCAGCCGCTCAGGCGGGGAGCTCCACCTCGGCGGGGCTGGCCTCCACCTGCACCAGGCAGTCATAAAACGTGGGCGCGCGCCCCAGGTCCGTCAGCGCCTGGCTGGTGACCTCGTTCACGTTGGTGCCATCGAGCCCCATCTTGCGCCACCAGATGCCCAGGCCGTTGACCACGCCGGGCCGGGCGCGGCGCGACACCGTGGCGTGGCACAGGTAGCTGCCCCGGTCGTTGAACACGCGCACCACTGCATCGTTGGCGATGCCGCGCGCCTCGGCATCGTCGGGGTGGATCTCCAGCACCGGGCGGCCTTCGATGTTGCGCAGGCTCTGCACGTTCACGAAGGTGGAGTTCAGGAAGTTGCGCGCCGGCGGCGAGATCATGGCCAGCGGGTAGCGGGCGTCCGTGCCCTGCAGTTCGTAGTTGGGCAGGTGGTCGGGCAGGCCGTCCAGGCCCTGTGCGGCCAGGCGGGCGCTGTAGAACTCGCATTTGCCAGACGGCGTGGGGAAGTGCCCCTCGGCAAACGGGGCATCGGGGATGGCCAGCGTGGCAAAGCCCTGGTTTTCGAGCAAGGCGTAGTCCACGGCATCGCCAAAGGCCTGGCGGCACAGTGCCTCGTCGCTGTCGACAAAACACGGCTCGTTGAAGCCCATGCGCGCAGCCAGGTCGCGGAAGATCTGGGCGTTGCTGCGGGCTTCGCCCTGCGGGGCGATGGCGGGCCGGTTGAGCAGCACATCGGTGTGGCCGTAGCTCAGATGCACGTCCCAGTGTTCGAGCTGCGTGGTAGCGGGCAGGATGTAGTCCGCGTAGTCGGCCGTGTCGGTGCGGAAGTGCTCCAGCACCACGGTGAACAGGTCCTCGCGCGCGAAGCCCTGCACCACCTTGCCCGACTCCGGCGCAACGGCCACGGGGTTGCTGTTGTAGACCACGATGGCCTCCACCTTCGGGCCAAACGCGGGCGAGGCCTCGCGCAGCAGGTCGTCGCCGATGGTGGACATGTTGATGGTGCGCGGTGCCTTCGCGGGCATCAGTTCGGGCATCTGCAGCACGCCGCGCTGCGCTGGAAACTGGCCCGAGCTGGACAGCAGCACGCCGCCCGCGCGGTGGCGCCAGGCGCCTGTGAGCGCAGGCAGGCAGGCCACGGCGCGCACTGCATTGCCGCCGCCACGCACGCGCTGCATGCCGTAGTTCAGGCGGATGGCGGCGGGCTTCGTCGTGCCGTAGTCCTTGGCCAGCTGGCGGATCTGTTCCTCCGGAATGCCGCACACCTCGGCCGCGCGTTCGGGCGGCCACTGCAGTGCGCGCTCGCGCAATGGCTCCCAGCCCAGCGTGTGGCGCTCGATATAGTCGTGGTCCAGCCAGTCGTTCACGATCAACTCGTGCATCAGCGCCAGGGCCAGCGCGGCGTCGGTGCCGGGGCGCAGCTGGATGTGCTCGTGGCACTTGTCGGCCGTCTCGCTCTTGCGCGGGTCGATGCACACCAGCTTGGCGCCGCTCCTCTTGGCCTGCTGCGCATAGCGCCAGAAATGCAGGTTGCTGCCGATGGAGTTGCTGCCCCAGATGAGGATGAGCTGCGATTCGGCGAAGAACTCCACCTTCATGCCCACCTTGCCGCCCAGCGTCTGGATCAGCGCCTCGGCCCCGGCCGATGCGCAGATGGTGCGGTCGAGCTGCGAAGCGCCGAGCTTGTGGAAGAAGCGCCGGTCCATGCTCTCGCCCTGCACCATGCCCATGGTGCCCGCGTAGCTGTAGGGCAGGACGGCCTCGGGCGCGCGGGCGGCGATGGACTGCAGGCGCAGGGCGATGTCGCTCAAGGCTTCGTCCCAGCTGACGGGGGTGAACTGGCCGCTGCCCTTGGGGCCGCTGCGCTTGAGCGGGGTGAGCACACGCTCGGGGTGGTAAGTGCGCTCGGTGTACTTGCTCACCTTGGCGCACAGTGCGCCATCGGTGTGGCGGTGCTCGGGGTTGCCCTGCACGCGGGTGGCCACGCCATGTTCGTCCACCGTGGTCAGCAGCGCGCAGGTGTCGGGGCAGTCGTGCGGGCAGGCGCCGCGCACCTGAATCGGTGTGGTTTGAATGGGATTGGCGGCGGAGGGCGTGGACATATGCGGGCTGATCGTTAAACTGCCATCGGGGTTGGAACCGGCGTGCATACCCTTGCGGCTGGGCCAAAGAGGCTGCTTACCGGCAGCGCAGAGGGGTTGCCCTCGATTCACAGCAGAGAGAGCAGGATTTCACCATGAAGCAAATGGCACTGGGGCGCAGACAGTTTTCCGTGGGCCTGGGGGCGGCTGCGCTGGGGGGCTTCCATCTGGCCCAGGCGCAGGGCGAGGGCCGCATCGTGCTGGGCCAGTCGGCGGCCTTCACCGGCCCGGCCGCCCAGCTGGGCGTGCAGTTCAACCAGGGCGCCAAGCTGTTTTTCGACCAGCTCAACGCCCAGGGCGGTGTGGGCAAACGCATGGTCGAGATTCGCACGCTGGACGACGGCTACGAGCCCGACCGCTGCGCCGAGAACACCAGGAAGCTGATCGCCGACGATGTGTTTGCGCTGTTTGGCTACATCGGCACCCCCACCAGCCTGGCGGCGCTGCCATTGTTCACCAAGGAGAAGGTGCCGTTTTTTGGCCCCTTTACCGGTGCCGAGGCGCTGCGCCAGCCGTTCAACCGGCTCATCTTCCATGTGCGTGCCTCGTACTACGACGAAACCGCGCTCATCGTGCGCCAGCTCACCAACCTGGGGCTCAAGAAGATTGCGGTGTTCTACCAGAACGATGCCTATGGCAAGGCCGGGCTGGACGGGGTGACCCGGGCCCTCACCGAACTCAAGCTCACCCCCGTGGCCACGGCCACGGTGGAGCGCAACTCGGTGGACGTGAAGGCGGCCGTGGACAAGCTCGTGCCCGCCATGCCCGATGCCATCGTGCAGATCACGGCCTATGCCTCGGCCGCCGCGTTTGTGCGTGCGGCGCGCAAGGCGGGGTTTGGCGGCACGTTCTACAACGTGTCGTTTGTGGGCACGCAGGCTCTGGCCGACGAGCTGGGCAAGGACGGCGCCGGCGTGGTGGTGTCGCAGGTGGTGCCCTCGCCCTACCAGCCCTCGCGCCAGATCACGCGCGAGTTTCTGGAGGCCATCAAAAAAGGTGGCGACAAGGTACAGGCCAACTACTCCAGCATGGAGGGCTACGTGGCCGCCCGCGTGTTCACCGAGGGCCTGCGCCAGGCCCAGGCCAGCGGCAAGATCACGCGCGAGAGCTTCATCACCGGCACCGAGTCCATCGGCAGCCAGGTGATCTCGGGCTTTCCGGTGTCGTTCAGCTCCACCAGCCACGCGGCGTCGAAGTTTGTGGAAATGTCGATGCTGACCGGGGACGGCCGGGTGCGGACGTAGCCCCCTGCGCCGCTTCGCGTCTTCCCCCTCAGGGGGACGCCACCGGTGGCCTGGCAAAGCCAGTTCCACGGTAGCGCTGATCGGGGCCGCGCCCAGAGCAGTCCTCGCGCGCCTTGCGTGGCCCTGACCCGCTTGCCGCGCGTCAGCCGAACGACTTGGTGCGCGCCAGCCCCTGCATGAACGCCTCGCAGCGCGCGAGCTGCTCCAGGCTCACATATTCATCCGGCTGGTGGGCTTGCTGAATGCTGCCGGGGCCACACACCACGGTGGAGATGCCCGCGTTCTTGAACAGCCCCGCCTCGGTGCCAAAGGCCACCAGGGTGGTACTTTTTTCGCCGCTCAGCTCCTGCGCCAGGCGCGTGACCGGGTCGTCCTTGCTGCCCAAGAAGCTCGGAATCTCGCAGATGGTCTCGAACTCGAAGCCCGCTGCGGGCGCCACCCTCTTCATCGCGGGCTCCAGCGACTTGGCGTAGGCCACCACGTCGGACTGCATCTGCGCGGCGTTGGCCGTGGGCAGGTCGCGGAATTCGTAGCGAAATTCTGCGTCGCGCGGTACCACGTTGTCGGCAATGCCGCCGTGGAACTGGCCCACGCTGCTGGTCGAAAACGGCACGTCGAAGCCTTCAAAGCGGGGCTCGTTCTTTTCAAAGTCTTCCGCCATGTCGCGCACCCGGCCCACCACGCGCGCGGCCATCTCGATGGCATTGACCGAGTGGGGCGTGAGCGAGGAATGCGCCTCTTTTCCGCGCACGCAGCATTTGTAGCGGTACACCCCCTTGTGCGCGATGGCGGGCACCATGCTGGTGGGCTCGCCCACGATGCAGGCCAGGGGTTGGATGTTCGCGTCACGCAGGTCGGCGATCAGCTCCTTGACGCCAAAGCAGCCGATCTCTTCCTCGTAGCTGAACGCCAGGTGGATGGCAAATGGCGCATCGCTGTGCAGGAATTGCTCGGCGTGCGAGACCGCAATGCCGATGAAGGCCTTCATGTCGGCGCTGCCGCGCCCGTAGAGTCGGCCGTCTTTCACCAGTGCGCTCAACGGGTCCATGGTCCAGTCCTGGCCGTCCCAGGGCACGGTGTCGGTATGGCCCGAGAGGATGACCCCTGCGGGCTTGCCCTCGCCCAGCGTGGCGAACAGGTTGGCCTTGGTCTTGTCTTCGTTGAAGGTGAGGCGGCTTTTCACCCCCAGCTTGGCCAGGTGGTCGCGGATGAAATGAATCAGCTCCAGGTTGGAGTGGTGGCTGACAGTGTTTATGCGCACCAGGGTTTGCGCGAGTTCGAGGGCGTGCGGGGAGAGTGTCATGTTGCAGTGCAAATAAACCCGGGGTGGCGCAAGGGGCGGCCAGCGGGCTAGACTGTGAGACCGTAAGGACACATATCATGAACGTTATTGACTCCATCGTCACCCAGGCGGCCAGTATTGCAGCGGTGCGCCGGGACATTCACGCCCACCCCGAGCTGTGCTTTGAAGAGGTGCGCACCGCCGATGTGGTGGCGGGCAAGCTCACCGAATGGGGCATTCCCATCCACCGCGGCATGGGCACCACGGGCGTGGTGGGCATCGTGAAGGGGCGCGATGGGGGCGCCAATGGCCGTGCGATTGGCCTGCGCGCCGACATGGACGCACTGCCCATGCAGGAGTTCAACACCTTCACCCATGCCAGCAAACACCAGGGCAAGATGCACGCCTGCGGCCATGACGGCCATGTGGCCATGCTGCTCGCAGCCGCGCAGCACTTTGCCAAGCACCGCAACTTTGACGGCACCGTGTACCTGATCTTCCAGCCCGCCGAAGAAGGCGGCGGTGGTGCGCGCGAGATGATCAAGGACGGCCTGTTCGAGCAGTTCCCCATGGAGGCCGTGTACGGCATGCACAACTGGCCCGGCATGCCCGTGGGCCAGTTCGCCGTGAGCCCCGGCCCGGTGATGGCGTCGAGCAACGAGTTCAAGATCACCATCCGGGGCAAGGGCAGCCATGCCGCGCTGCCGCACAACGGCATCGACCCGGTGCCGATTGCCTGCCAGATGGTGCAAGCCTTCCAGACCATCATCACCCGCAACAAGAAGCCGGTGGACGCGGGCGTGATTTCGGTCACCATGATCCACGCGGGCGAGGCCACCAACGTGGTGCCCGACAGCTGCGAGCTGCAGGGCACGGTGCGCACCTTCACGCTGGAGGTGCTGGACCTGATCGAAAAGCGCATGCAGCAGATTGCCGAACACACCTGCGCCGCGCATGACGCCGTGTGCGAATTCGAGTTCGTGCGCAACTACCCGCCCACCGTCAACTCGGCCCCTGAGGCCGAGTTTGCGCGTGAGGTCATGGCCAGCATCGTGGGCGAGTCCAACGTGCTGGCGCAGGAGCCCACCATGGGCGCCGAAGACTTCGCCTTCATGCTGCAGGCCAAGCCCGGTGCTTACTGCTTCATCGCCAACGGCGACGGCGCACACCGCGAGATGGGCCATGGCGGCGGCCCCTGCACGCTGCACAACCCCAGCTACGACTTCAACGACGACCTGATCCCGCTGGGCGCGACCTACTGGGTCAAGCTGGCCGAAGCCTGGCTGGCACAGCCCGCCAAGGCGGCCTGATACCCCTCGATACCCGTCGATCTCCCTCCACCCGGGCGCACGCAACGCGCGTGCCCGGGTTCTCTTTGTCTTTCCCACTGACCCCTGAAAGCCACGTCCATGATCGGAATCGTTGAAGCCTTCTCGCCCAGCTACGCCGAGGCGCGCAAGAAGTTTCTGGAGGCCGCTGCAGCCGCCGGCCTGCCCATCGAATCGCACGCCCACCCGCTCAAGGGCCGTGACGGTGAAGACCTGGCAATGGACGTGGTGCGCGACGGCCCGGTGGATGCAAAAAAGCTGCTCGTTGTGAGCAGCGCCTGCCATGGCGCCGAAGGCTACTGCGGCAGCGGCGTGCAGGTGTTTGCACTGCACGACCAGGAGTGGCGCGACAAGGCGCATGCGGCGGGCGTGGCCACGCTCTACATCCATGCGCTCAACCCCTACGGCTTCTCGCATGTGCGCCGCTTCACGCACGAGAACGTGGACCTGAACCGCAACTTCCAGGACTTCAGCAAGCCCCTGCCTTTGAACACTGCCTACCGCGAGGTGCAGCCCCTGCTGCTGCCCGAGCAGTGGCCGCCCGGCCCCGACAACCTGGCCGCTGTGCAGCAGTACATCGACACCAAGGGCGAGGCCGCCTGGCAGGCCGCCATCTCGCAGGGCCAGCACGAGTTTCCGCAAGGCATCTTCTTTGGCGGCACCGAGCCCACCTGGAGCAACCGCACCCTGCGCCAGGTGCTGCGCCAGCACGGTGCGGCTGCTTCGCACGTGGCCTGGATCGATCTGCACACGGGCCTGGGGCCCAGCGGCCATGGCGAACGCATCTATGCGGGCAATGACAACGATGTGGCCGTGGCCCGAGCGCGCGCCTGGTGGGACGGCGGCGGCGCCACGCCAGTCACGTCGATCTACGACGGCTCGTCCACCTCGGCCTTCCTCACCGGGCTGATGTGGACCGCCATCTACGACGAATGCCCCCATGCCGAATACACCGGCATTGCCATGGAGTACGGCACCGTGCCCGTGTTCGACGTGATGAACGCCATCCGCGCGGAGCAATGGCTCAACCTGCACCCCGGCGCGCCCGCCGAGCAGCATGCGCAGATCAAGGCCCAGATGCTCGCCGCCTTCTACACCGACACCGATGTGTGGAAGGGCCAGATCGTGAGCCAGGCGCGGCAGTCGATGTTCCAGGCGGTGGATGGCCTGGCCGGTTGAATGACTGCGGAATGGGCGTAAAAATGGCCTTCTCCGCGCTTCTGCAAAGGGTTTTTTGCTCCTAAAAGTATAGTAATTGTCTTCTGGGCAGCACATGCTGGGGTGGCGGTTGGGCGGTGCCCCGGTGGCGGCTACCATCGCCCAAAAAACCAGGAGACACCATGGCCCTTGCATTCCACGCCGCCACCGGCCTCAGCGCCCCCCGGGCGGCCTCCAAGCGCGCTAGCCCATGAGCCCGCGCACCGCCCTGCAGGTACCGCCTGCCGACCCGCTGCGTGCGCTCAGCCGCAGCCTGCTCCTGCTTTCCGAACAGGCCCAGCAGGCACCACCACAAGACCTGCTGCACCAGGCGCTGCAAACGCTGCGCAGCCTGGTGCCTTTTGATTCGGCCTGGTGGGGTGAGGTGTCGGCGGGTGGTTCGAAGGGCGGCGCTGCGGATGGCGCGAGTGCGCAGGCCGCGCCGCGCAACTGGCTGCACGGCAGCATCGGCCTGGCCCGGGGTTTTGCCGACGAATGGAATGCCCTGGCGGCGGTGGATGACTTTGCGCAGCAGTCCATGCGCCGGTTGGGCGAGGTGATCCGCGAGCGCGACGTGGTGGGTGCGTTGCCCGAAGACCCGCAGGTAATGGCCTTCGCCGAGCGCCATGGCCTGTACCACTGCATGGCCCTCACGGCCGAGCTGCCACACAGCGGGTTGATGTTCTTTGTCTCGGTCTACCGCCCGCAGACACGCACCGAATTCACCGATGCCGAAACCGTGCTGTTCGGCGAGTTTGTGGTGCACCTGATGCAGCACTGGCACCACCGGTTGCAGCGGCTGCAGAACGATTCACCCCGCCGCCCCTGGGACAGCTTTGCGCTCGCCCAGCCCACGGGAGAGCTGCTGTTTGCAGGCCTGCGCATCAGCCAGGCGTTGCAAGTGGCCTGCCCGGAATGGGCCGGCACCCGCCTGCCCCCGGCCGTGGTGCAGGCTCTGCCGGGTGCGCCCTGCAACCTGGTGCTGGGCAAGGCCTGCCGCCTGCGGTTGGAGCCCTGCGGCCCGCTGGTGGCGCTCAGCATTGCCTCGCGCCAGCACAAGCAGGTGCTGGCCCCGCGCGAGCTGAGTGTGGCCATGCTCTACGCCCAGGGGCAATCGCACAAGAACATTGCCGCCACGCTGGGCCTCACACCCGCCACGGTGCGCACTTATCTGCGCACCGCCTATGCAGCGCTGGGCGTGCGCAACAAGCTGGAGCTGGTGGCGGCGCTGCGCAACGCGTAGGGCGGTGGCCCGCCGCTGTGCGGGCTCGGTAGTTTCCCGCTCCCTCTGCATTTGCAGAGGCCGCAGCGGCAACTTCTTTTTCTATCGTCCGCACCGGAGTCCCAGAGACTGCGGTGGCGCTGCCGCCACAAGCTGGGCTCCTGAGAAAAACACACCACAGGAGACTTTCCGCATGTTCCCGAACCCCACCCGCGCCGCCGTGGCGCCGACCGATCGCGCCGCGCACCCCACCGGGCGATGGGCCACCCGCACCCTGAGTGGCCTGGGCACCATCGCCGCCCTCGCGCTGACCGCATGCGGCGGCGGCAACGATGCCCCCGCACCCCTGGCCAGCAAGCCGCTGGCCGAGGCCTGCGCCGCCTACACCTCGGCCACCTTGCCCCATGGCGCAAAGGTCGCGCGCACCGAGCTGCGCAAGGCCGAAGGCACTCTGCCCGATGTGTGCATCGTGCGCGGGCAGATCGTCTCGTCGCCCGGGTCCACCATCCAGTGGGCGGTGGAGCTGCCGACGATGGCGCAGTGGAACGGCAAGACCCTGACCATTGGTGGCGGCGGGCTCGATGGCTTTATTCCCACCGACGACCCTTGGTACCAGCAGCTCGTCGGGCCCTCGGCCAACCCGTACGTCAAGATCAGCTCCGACTCCGGCCACCAGAGCCGGGGTTTCGAGTGGGCCAAGGACGATGTGGCGCTGCGCAACCACGCATTCGATGCCAACCACTTCGTGCTGGAGGTGGGGACGGCGATTGCCACCGAGTTCTACGGCAAGCGCCCCGTGCGGCGCTACCACATGGGTCATTCCAACGGCGGGCGCTCGGGCCTCATCTCCACGCAAAAATACCCGCAGGACTATGACGGCGTGGTGGCCATGGAGCCCGCCATCAGCCAGCAGGCGCACCAGGTCAACCTGGGCCCCAACGTGATCCAGCACATCTTCAAGAACCGCGAAAACTGGCTCAGTCCCGCCAAGGTGGCTTTGTATGCCAAGGCCGAGACGGCTGCGTGTGACGGGCTCGACGGCCTGAAGGACGGCATCATCGGCAACGCCCTGGCCTGCAACTATGTGCCCACCGACCTGCTGTGCAAAGGCGTCGACAGCGACACCTGTCTGACCGCAGGCCAGATCGAGACCATCCGCAGCATCTACAGCGACCACAAGACGCCCGTGACCCTCTCGCGCGGCGCCGTGGGCTACCCGCGCTTTGGCCGGGGCGGCGCGGCCACGTCCGACTGGGAGTCGTACATGTTCGGCCCGAGCTTCGAGGCGCGCGAGTCCTTCAACCACATGGCGGTGACAGAGGCGGCGCGCGTGGTCGAAGGCAACCCCACGGCCGACATCCTGCGCCACGACCCCACGCAATACGCCGCGCAGTACCTGCGCCTGGCGCAGATGATCGACGGCACCGACCCCGACATCTCGGCCTTTGCCGACAAGGGCGGCAAGCTGCTGATCTGGTACGGCCTGTCGGACACCTGCGTGTCGCTGTACCGCACGGCCGAATACCTTGATTCGGTGAAGCTGCGCCTGGGCGCGAGCAAGGTGCAGGGCTTTGCGCGCATGCTCACCTCGCCCTCGGTGGGCCACAACCTGGATGGCCCTGGCACCGACCCGCTGTCGATGGATCTGCTGGCCGCGCTGGACGCCTGGGTGGAAAAAGGCAATGCGCCCGACAAGCTGGTGGCCACCCAGTTTGCGCCCGGCACCCGCACGCCCACGGCCCAGCGCCCGGTGTGCGAGTTTCCGAAGTTCCCGCGCTACAACGGCACGGGTGACGCGAGCAAGGCGGAGAGCTTTGCCTGTTCGGCGGCCTGAGCTTCGCGCGTCGGCAGGGGCCCACCAGCGGTGCGAGCCCCTGCAGTTGCGGTTTTCAGGATGCCAGTGCCCGCATCTCCGCGATCAGGTCCGACTTGCCCTCGAAGCCGATGCCCGGCAGCGGCGGCAGTGTGACGTAGCCGTTGTCCACCTTCACGCCGTCGGGGAAGCCGCCGTAGGGCTGGAACAGGTCAGGGTAGCTCTCGTTGCCGCCTAGGCCCAGGCCCGCGGCAATCGCCAGCGACATCTGGTGGCCGCCGTGCGGGATGCAGCGGCTGGGGGACCAGCCGTGCTCCTTGAGCATGTCGAGCGTGCGCAGGTACTCCACCAGGCCGTAGCTCAGTGCGCAGTCGAACTGCAGCCAGTCGCGGTCCTTGTGCATGCCGCCGTGGCGGATCAGGTTGCGCGCGTCCTGCATCGAGAACAGGTTCTCGCCCGTGGCCATCGGGCCCTTGTAGACCTCGCCCAGCTTGGCCTGCAGCTCGTAGTCCAGCGGGTCGCCAGCTTCCTCGTACCAGAACAGCGGGTACTGCGAGAGCGCCTTGCCATAGGCAATGGCCGTGGGCAGGTCGAAACGGCCGTTGGCGTCCACCGCCAGCTGCTGGCCCGGGCCGAGGATCTTGAGCACCGATTCGATGCGCTCGCAGTCCTCGGCCAGCGAGGCCCCGCCGATCTTCATCTTGACCACCGAGTAGCCGCGCGCCAGGTAGCTTTCCATTTCGCGCTGCAGTGCTTCGAGCCCCTTGCCGGGGTAGTAGTAGCCACCGGCCGCGTAGACGAATACGCGCGGGTTGGGCGTGCCGTTGCCGTAGCGCTCGGCCAGCAACTGGTACAGCGGCTTGCCTGCAATCTTGGCCGTGGCGTCCCACACGGCCATGTCGATGGTGCCCACAGCCACCGAACGCTCGCCGTGGCCGCCGGGCTTCTCGTTGATCATCATCTGCGCCCAGACCTTGTGCGGGTCGATGTTCTCGCCGGTGGCGTCGAGCAGGCTGGCGGGCTCGGCCTCCAGCACACGCGGGATGAAGCGGTCGCGCATCAGCGCGCCCTGGCCATAGCGGCCGTTGGAGTTGAAGCCGTAGCCGATCACCGGCTTGCCGTCGCGGATCACGTCGGTGACCACGGCCACCAGGCTGAGCGTCATCTTCGAGAAGTCGATGTAGGCGTTGCGGATGTCCGACTTGATGGGACGGGTCGATTCGAGGATGTTGACGATCTTCATGGTGGTCGTGGTGGTGGATGAAACAAAAAAGAACGGAGTCGAAGCGATCAGCGGGCGAGCGACGAGCCCCCGCAGATCGCGATGTCCTGCCCCGTGATGGCGGCGGCAGGGTCGGAAAGAAGAAAGCCCACCAGCGCGGCGATCTCGGCCGGCTCGATCAGCCGGCCGATGGGCGGCAGGCGCGGCGCACTCCCGGCGCGCGCCGGGTCGTTCAACATGCCGGTGGCCGTAGCCGCGGGGGAGACCACGTTCACCGTCACGCCCTGCGCGGCCACCTCGGCCGCCCAACTGCGCGCCAGCGCGATCAGCGCGGCCTTGGTCGCGGCGTACTGCCCGCGCCCGGCCATGCCCTGCGCCACGCGGCTGCCGATGAACACCACGCGCCCCCGGCCGCGCCTTGCCATCGCGGGCACGATGGCATCGGCCAGACGGGTGGCGGCATCCACATGCAGGCGCCACATCAGTTCGCCGCCCGCATGATCGAGCTGACCCAGCGGCCCCACGCGCAGCACGCCGGCCGCATGGACCAGCGCGTCTACTTCAGGCAGTGTGGCGGCCACGCGGGCGATGTCGGCGCCATCGGCCAGGTTGACGGGCGTGTGGGTGAACGACGGATGGACGACCGTCGCCTGGGCCACGTCAAGGCCTGTCACGCGCCAGCCGTCTGCTAGCAGCGATTCGGCGATGCTGCGGCCTATGCCGCTGCTGGCGCCGGTGACGAGGGCGTGGCGGGTGTTACTCGACACGGATGTTCCCTTCGGTCACGATTTTTTGCGACCGCTCCATGTCGCTACGCTGGAACTTGGCGAAGTCCTCGATGCTGCCCGGCGTGGTGAGCAGCCCCTGCTCGCGCAGCTTGGGCGTCATTTCGGCCAGTGCCTTGTTCACCTCGGTGTTCAGCCGTTGGGTGATGTCGGCCGGCAGCTTGGCCGGGCCCCACAGGCCATACCAGCTGTAGAACTCGTAGCCCGGAATCGTCTCGCCCACCGTGGGCACGTCGGGCAGGCTGGCTGCGCGCTGCGCGGAGGTGACGGCCACCACGCGCAGCATGCCGCTCTTGTGGTACTGCAGCGAGCCGAGGATGGGGTCGATGAAGCCGTCGATCTGCCCGCCGATCAGGTCCTGGAACGCAGGCGCCGTGCCCTTGTAGGGCACGATCAGGTAGTCGAGCTGGCCGGCGCGTTTGAGCAGCTCGGTCGACAGGTGCCCGGCCGATCCGATGGAGCCCACGGCAAAGGTCATCTTGCCGGGGTTGGCCTTGGCATAGGCCATCAGCGACTTGATATCGGTGACCGGCAGGTTCTTGTTGATGGCCACCGACAGCGGCGCCTTGGCCACCAGCGCCACGGGCGTGAAGTCCTTGACCACGCCGTAGGGCACGGACTTCATGGTCATGGGCGCGGTGGTGAAGGTGGACGCGTTGAACAGCAGCGTGTAGCCGTCGGCCGGCGCCTTGGCCACCACGTCTCCGCCGATCACGCCGTTGCCGCCGGGCTTGTTCTCGACGATGAAGTTCTGGCCCATCTGTTCGCCCAGCTTTTGCGCCAGCTGGCGGCCCACGGTGTCGAGCGTGCCGCCGGGCGGGAAGGGGATGACCACCCGCACCGGCTTGGTGGGGTAGGCCTGCGCAAAGCTGCTGACTGCCATGGCAAGCGCGGCGGTGCCCAGGGCTGTGCGCAGGGTGATGCTGAGAAATTGATTGCGTCGCATGGTGTCTTGTCTCCGGTCTTTTTGTTCGAGAACTACCAACGCGGGGGACTCAAAATCCCCCGCCCACATCCATCACTCAGCGCTTGAGCAAACCCGCCTGCTTCACTCCAGCGCGCAGGGCTTCGACTTCCTTCGCGTTGGGCGCCTCGGTCGGTGGGCGCACGGTGGCGTCGTCCAGCACGCCGGCCAGGTACATGCCGCCCTTCATGCGGGCGTGGGCTTCGCCGGTGGGCTCGCCGCCGCCGTACACGGCATCCTTCAGCGGCGTGATGACGGCCTGCACGGCCATGGCCTTCTTCAAATCACCGGCCTTCACGGCGTTCCACAAATCGATGATGAGCTGCGGGATGAAGGTGGCAAAGCCCACCAGCGCGCCGTCCACGCCCTGCACCATCGAGGCCAGCAGGTACTCGTCGTGGCAGGTCAGGATGGCCTTGGACGCATCGGCCTCGCGGATCGCCTGGATGTCGCGGGCGTACTTGTTCATGTCGCGCTGGCCCACCTTGAAGGCCTGCAGATAGGGCAGCCGGGCCAGGTCGGCCAGCAGCTGCGACGAGTACGAGGCGCGCGTCCAGGCGGGGTAGACGTGGCAGACCAGGTCGGCGCTGGGCGCGGCCTGGTGGATGGCCTCGAAGTACTGCAGCGCATGGCCGGGCGTGAAGCCAAAGCGCAGCCAGTGGTGCGGGGGCATCACGTCGAGCGCCACGGCGCCTGCCTCGACGGCGGCGCGGGCATGGTCGGCCGCATCCTTCTGGCCTTCGCAGACGATGGAGGAGATCACAGGGCAGCGCCCCTTGAGCTCGTCGGCCACGATGCGGGTGACTTCGGCGCGCTCGGCCGGCGTCAGCGAAAAGACTTCGCCCGTGTGGCCGTTGGTCATGATGGCGACCACGCCTTCGTGGCCCGCCAGCCAGGCCGCGAGCTTGCGCAGCGCGGGCTCGTCGATGCGGTGGTCGGGGGTAAAGGGGCACGAGATGGCGGGGATGATCCCGCGATAATTCGAGATGGCAGGCATGCTTTTTTGTCTCCGTGTTGGATGCTGGTGAACGACGGGGTGGATCATTTCCCACCCCGTGCCCGCGGTCCAATACTTCAATCGCATACAACTATCGCAAGGCGGGAACGCACCCATGGGCCCTGGCAACCGACCGCTGGATCTGGAGTTGCTGGAGGACTTTCTGGCCCTGGCCGAGACCGGCAATTTCTCGCGCGCGGCCGAGGCGCGCTCCATCGCCCAGCCCGCGTTCAGCCGCCACATCCGGGCGCTGGAGGACTGGGTCGGCGTCGAGCTGTTCGACCGCAGCGCGCACCCCGCGGCGCTCACGCCGGCCGGCCAGCGGTTTTTGCCGTTGCTCGAGGCCATCCTGGCCAACCTGGAGGCCGCCCGCATCAAGGCCCGCGCCGCGCACGACGTGGCCGCCGCCAGCCTGCGGTTTGCGGCCACGCACGTGCTGTCGCTCACCTTCTTTCCGCGCTGGCTGGTGGGCATCGAAACCCGGCTGCAGATGGGCCCCATCCAGACCATGTCCGACAGCTCGCATGCCTGCGAGGACCTGATGCTGCAGCGCCGCGTGCAGTTCGTGCTGTGCCACGGCCACCCGGACGTGCCGGGCCGGCTGGACGAGGCGCAGTACCCGGTGCTGCGCCTGTCGGACGATGTGCTGCTGCCGGTGAGCGCGCCCGCCCCGGCGTCGCCCGGCCAGCCGTTGCACGCCATCGTGCAGCAGGACGCGGTGCCCGTGCTGACCTACAGCGAGGCTTCGGGCCTGGGCCGCATCATGCGGTCGCGCATGCGCCACTTGTTCAGCGAAGGGCCGGACGCCGCCATGCCGCAGGGCGTGTCGGTGGTGTTCACTGCCCACCATGCAGTACTGCTCAAGACCATGGCGCTCGAAGGCCGTGGCGTGGCCTGGCTGCCCGAGAGCCTGATCGCCGAAGAGCTTCGGGCCGGCACCCTGGTCGCTGCGGGCGACAGCGACTGGAGCCTGCCGGTGCAGATCCGCCTGTACCGCCAGCGCGCCGAGATGTCGCCCATGGCCGAGGCGGTGTGGGAGCTGTCCGCGTCGCTGGTTGCGCAGTAGGTGCCGCGACGCCAATGTGCGTCAGGTGGGCTGCGCGTACTGCGCCAGGCCGTGGCCGAAGGACCAGTTCTCCTTGGCCACCTCGACGATGTTGATGAACACGTCCTCGGGCCGCAGGCCCGGGCTCTCGCCCAGCAGCTGCGCGGTGCGCGCAAACAGCGCCTTTTTCTGCTCCAGGCCGCGCGTGTTGTTGGCGGTGATCTGGATGAACACCACGTCGTCGCTGCGTGCCACGCCCAGGTAGGTGGGGCTGTAGCGGAAGTTCGCGGCCTCGTGCTCGGTGATGGTCATGAACTGATCGTCCTCGGGCACGTTGAAGGTCTCGCGCATGGCGCGGTACAGCGTGTCGAAAATGGCCTGGCGGTAGGCCTCGGGCTTTCCGGCGCGCATGGCGATGTGGATCAAGGGCATGACAGGGTCCTTTTTTAAAAGACAAAAAAGAAGAAGCTGGCGAAATCCTATCCATATGAATATGCTATGGATATCTATTTCAGAAATATCAAATTTAAATGGTTGAGCGATCCCTGGATCTGGATGCCGTCGAGGCCTTTGTGCGCATTGCCGAGCTGGGCAGCTTCACGCGCGCAGCCGAGGCCATGGGCACGGCGCAGGCGGCGATGAGCCTCAAGCTGCAGCGGCTGGAGGCCCGCCTGGGCTGCCGGCTCATTGAGCGCACGCCGCGGCACGTGCAGCTGTCGGCCCGGGGCGCGGCCTTTCTGGGGCATGCCCGCGAACTCCTGGCCGTGCACGACCGCGCCCTTGCCACGTTCGCCCAGGCCCGCCAGCGCCTGACCATCGGCATCAGCGACCATGTGGCCGGGCCGGAGCTGCCCGCGCTGATCGCCCGCATGAACCAGCAAGACCCACAGCTGCTCATCGAGATCCGCATCGGCTCGTCGGGCGACCTGCTGCAAAGCTACGACCGGCGTGAGCTGGATGCCGTGCTGGCCCGCATGCACGTGGGCCGCAGCGATGGCGAACTGCTGGCCGAAGAGTCCTTCGGCTGGTTCGCCGCTCCCGGCTGGCAGCACCGTGCGGGCGAGCCCCTGTCCCTGGCCACGCTGGCCGAGCCCTGCGGTGTGCGGGCGATGGCGGGGCAGGCGCTGGACGCTGCGGGCATGGCCTGGGCCGAGGTGTTTGTGGGTGGAGGCGTTGCTGCTGTGGCGGCGGCCGTGATGGCCGGGCTGGGCGTGGCGGCGCTAGCGCCGCGCATGCTGCCGCTGGGGGCGGTAGATGTGGGTGCTCGCCTGGGGCTGCCTGCGCTGCCGCGCCTGCCGGTGCTGCTGCACACACGCACCCAGGATGGCCGCCCGCGCGATGCGCTGACAGCGCTGTCGGCGGCTTTTCGCAGTGCGGTACGAGGGTAGTCCACCGAACCCGAGAAATGGGCGGCGAACCGAGGGGCGCAGTCGCGTTTTTTCCGGCGTTCGAAGTGTTCGGCGAATTGGCGCGGCAGGCGATGCCAGCGCGTGCACATCCCTGCCGTGGCGTCCCGCTCACTCGCCCCAGGGCAGCATCAGCGTGAGCAGCGACAGCTGGTCAAACTCTGGCGCAAAGGCGTCGATGATCCGCTGCGGCTCGGGGCACAGGGTGGTGTCGGTGATCACGCCAAACTGCACGCCGCCGCCATAGCTCAGGATGGAAACGCCCAGGCCGATGTCGCCCGATTGCGGCACCCAGAACATGCACTGTGTGACGCGCGATCCGCACAGCGTGAGCTGCTCTTTGGGGCCGGGCACGTTGGTCATCACCGCCGTGGTCTTGCGGCCAAACAGGTTGAGCAGCGCATCCTGCGCGGGTTTGATCATCAAGCCTGCCACGGCCAGCATCGCAAACGCCAGGATGGGTTGGGTGCTGCCCTTGAGCGCGTTCATGCGCTTGCGTACCTCGTACACCCGCTCGATGGGGTTGGCCACGCCGATGGGCAGCACCAGCGGCACCAGGCCGAATCGGTTGCCCAGCTTCCACGCCTCTTCCATGGGGCGCAGGTTGACGGGGATCATCGCGCGGATCTCCTGGCCCGTGGGGTCGTCCCCCTGGCTGCGCAGATAGCCGCCGATGGCGCCCGCCACACACGACAGCAGCACATCGTTGATGGAGCAGTTGAGTGCCTTGCCAATGGCCTTGACCTCTTCCAGCGGAATCGGCGGGCACCAGGCCACGCGCTTGGCGCTGCCGGGCTGGCCCTTGAGGCGCGTGGGCGAGTCGTCGGGCATCAGCGCCAATGCCGCCGCATCACTGACGAGCTGGTAGGCAACGCGCGCCATGTCCACAGTGCCTGCCAAACCGTTGTGCATGGCTTTTTCGGGGTCGCCCAGCATCTGCAGCGACTTGGCCGCGCTGTCGCCCGCCAGGTCCAGCGCCTTCACGGTGAGGCCGGTGAAGGGTTTGATGAGCGCGTCGGCAATCCAGTCCTCGGCGGTTGCGCCGTCTTTGTCGGCACGGGGTTTGCGCTTGGGGGGCTCGGAGCCGCCATCGACCAGCGACATGGTGACCGAGATCAGCGCGATGCCGTCGGCAATGCAGTGGTGGATGCGCACGATGAGCGCACTGCCCGGCTGGCCGTCGTCGCCCACAAAGTTTTCGATCAGGTGCATCTGCCACAGGGGGCGGCGCGCATCCAGCGGCTGCATGGACAGCTCACCCACGCGGTCCTGCAGCGCGCGCTGCATGCTCTTCTCGCCTTTTTTGACCGGGAGCTTCTCGCGCAGCACATGGGCCGCGATGTCGAAGTTGCGGTCCTCCACCCAGGTGGCGCCGGCTGCGTCTTCCACCACGCGCTGGCGAAAGCGCGGGTACTGCAGCAGGCGCTGCTGCACACGCTCGCACAGTGCATCCCAGGTGATGCCGGGCGAGAGGGTCCACACGCCGTTGATCATCATCAGGTTGCCGCTTGAATCCATGCGCAGCCAAGCGGTATCGACCTTGCTCATGCGCTCGCCCGACAGGCCCAGCATGCCGGTGGCCGCGCGGCGCACGTTCTTCTGAACCACGGTGGCGGCTTTGCGGGCTGCGGGGGGCAAGGCCTGGGCTGCCTTGCGCGCCACCTCAGGGGCTTGGTCGCGCATCGTGCGCAAGGGGTTCTGGCCATTGCCGGGCGCGGCTTTGCTGGGTGCAGGAATACGGGTCACCATCAGATGTACACCTATTGTTTGATTTTTGGGGGCTTGCCTCTATGGATTGAGCGGCCCCGGGCCGTGCTCAGCCCGTAAGATACAACGCAGCAAACCCTTGCCGATACCGTTTTTTCCCTCCCCCCAAAACATTCCCAGGAGCACACTGACATGGCCGACCTCAACGCCACCTTCGAAGCCGCTGTGGCCAATTCCAAGAACCTGAGCGAGCGTCCCGACAACGCCACGCTGCTCAAGATCTACGCCCTGTACAAGCAAGCCACCGCTGGCGACAACAGCGAGAAGAAGCCCAGCTTCTCCGACATGGTGGGCCGGGCCAAGTGGGACGCCTGGGAAAAGCTCAAGGGCACGGGCGCCGATGACGCCAAGCAGCAGTATGTGGACCTGATCACGTCGCTGAGCTGATACGGCGCTCCTTCCAAAGAAAAAGGCGACCTCGGTCGCCTTTTTCTTTGGCTGCCCCGGGGCTATGCCTTGGTCCATCCCTTGGGTAGTCCCGCCTCCGGTGTCATGCCATAGACCGGTTCGCCCGGCAGCCCCGTCTGCAGTGGCGCGCGTGCAGCCATGAGCAGGTCCAGGTCCACTCCTGTGGCAATCCCCATGGCCTCGAACATGAATACCAGGTCTTCCGTCACCACATTGCCTGAGGCGCCCGGCGCATAGGGGCAGCCGCCCAGCCCGCCCAGTGAGGCATCAAAGGTTCGCACCCCCACGCCGTAGGCCGCCAGGCAATTGGCCAGGCCCAGGCCCCGGGTGTTGTGCATGTGAGCGGCCCCGGCCTTGGCACCCAGCTCGGCGCGCAGGCGTGTGAACAGGCGGCGCACCTGCGCCGGGTTGGCCATGCCGGTGGTGTCGGACAGGCCCACCTCGTCGGCCCCGGCCTCGGCGCACAGGCCTGCGAGCCAGATCACATCGTCCTCGGGCACCATGCCCTGCAGCGTGCAGCCAAAGGCGGTGGACAGTCCCACCTCCACCAGCACGCCGGGCGCCTGCGCGTCGCGCAGTTGTGCCACGGCGCGCACCTCTTCGACCATGGCCTCGCGTGTCTTGCGCACATTGGCCAGCGAATGGGCGGCACTGGCTGATACCGGCAGCGTGACCTTGTGCACCCCGGCCGCGAGGGCCGCCTCGGCCCCGTGCAGGTTGGGCGCCAGCGCCATCACGGTGATGCCGGGGTGGGTGAGTGCGTGGCGCACCACCTCGGCCACGTCGGCCATCTGGGGCAGCAGGCGTGCGGGCACGAACGAGCCCACTTCGATCTCGCGCAGCCCGGCACTTACCAGAGCGTCGATCCAGCGCAGCTTGTCTGCCGTGGGCATGGTGGCTTTCACGGACTGCAGGCCGTCGCGTGGGCCGACTTCGCTGATGAGTATTTCGGGGAGCGTCATGGTGCTGGGCGGATGAACGCGCCGAGGATAGCGCGGTGGTGTGGCTGGAGGGGTTGGGGGTTTTGAACAAAGTGGCAATTTGGGCTGCCATACCGGCAAACGGGTCTGCAATTAGCGGCAGTTTGGGCGATTCCTATTGTTTTTGCGCTCCGGGACACTGCTTTGAGCTGCATCCATTCCTATCCGGAGACACACACCATGGCTTCTCGCAACCACTTTTCCACCCTGTACCTCAGCGCCCCTGATGTGATTGCCTTGGTGCAGCGCAAAGGCGTCGAGGCCTGCCTGCGCGGCATTGCCGACTACATCCAGGCCGACTTTCTGCGCTGGGGCTCGTTCGACAAATCAGCACGGGTGGCCAGCCACTCGCGCGATGGGGTGATCGAACTCATGCCCATTGCCGATGGCCAGACTTATGCGTTCAAGTACGTCAACGGCCACCCCAAGAACACGCGCTGGGGCCTGCCCACCGTGATGGCGTTTGGCGTGCTGGCCGATGTGGCCACGGGCGCACCGCTGCTGCTGAGCGAACTTACCCTCACCACAGCCCTGCGCACCGCTGCCATGTCGGCCGTGGCCGCCCGAGCTCTGGCGCGCCCCGGCGCGCGCACCATGGCGCTGATCGGCAACGGCGCACAAAGCGAGTTCCAGGCGCTGGCGTTTCACCACTTGCTGGGCATCACCACGCTGCGGTTGTTTGATACCGACCCGGCCGCCACCGCCAAGCTGCAGGCCAACCTGCAAGGCACGGGCCTGCGCACCGTGGCCTGCATCAACACGGCCGAGGCCGTGCGCGGTGCTGACGTTGTGACCACGGTCACGGCCGACAAGACCAGCGCCACCATCCTCACGCCCGGCATGCTGGCGCCCGGTATGCACATCAACGCCGTGGGCGGCGATTGCCCCGGCAAGACCGAGCTGCATGCCGACGTTCTGCGGCAGGCGCAGGTGTTTGTGGAATACGCGCCGCAGACGCGCATCGAAGGCGACATTCAGCAGCTGCCGACCGACTTTGCCGTGACCGAGCTGTGGGAGGTGCTGGCGGGCCAGTGCGCGGGCCGGGCCAGTGATGCGGCGGTGACGGTGTTCGACTCCGTGGGCTTTGCGCTGGAGGACTTTTCTGCGCTGCGGTTCTTGCGCGATGCCGCCACCGAGCTGGGCATGGGACAGCCCATCGAACTCATCCCCCAGCTGTCAGACCCCAAGAACCTGTTTGGTCTGTTGCAACCAACGGGCTTCGCAGCGGACACCTCCTTCGCCCCCCGGCTCAAAGCCGTCGCTTGACAAATGTGTTGGGGCTGGGCATGTTCAGCCCCGACGCAACGCCACTAGATCGGCTTCGGCGATGAGCAAGCTGTTGGGCTCTGGGTTGTGGCAAGCGAGGCCATGCCCTGCTACGTCAACATCCCAGCGCACCAGAACTCGCCTCTCGGCGTTTGGCGGTGTGAGCACCGTGCCGGTAGCCCCCAGCAGCAGCCAATAGTTATCGGCGGGTCGGCAATCTGCGGGAGCGTAGGTCGTCCCGAGAAAGGTTTGCAGCGCCACGCGCGCACCTGGCTCGTATGAAGCGCTCATTCACTCCCTCCACACCACGCTGCTCCCCGGGTCGGCTCGGGTGGTGCGGAAATGGTTGGCCGGGTGGGCCGGGTCTGCCCTGCCAAAGGAGATGCCGCAGACGATGCTGCGGTCCTCGCCAATGCCCAGCACCTCGCGCAGCACGCCGGGGTAGGACGCGAGCGCAGCCTGTGCAATGGAGCCCACGCCCAGGCTGTGCGCGGCCAGCATGAAGTTGCTTACATAGGCGCCGCAGTCCACCGCGCCATACACCCCCAGCGCCTCGTCGCTGGTGACGATGGCCGCATGCGGTGCGCCAAACATGGTGAAGTTCTGCGCCGCCTGGCGGGCCGAGGCTTCGCGGTCGCCCTTGGCAATGCCCAGGGCTTCGTACAGGCCCCAGCCGCATTCGCGCCGCCGCTCCCGGTACACGCCCCGGTATTCGCGGGGCCAGGGCAGGTCGGGCGCAGGGGCGGCTGTGGCCATCTGGGCTTGAAGGGCACTGCGCAGGCGCTCGAGTGAGGCGCCGCTGGCAATGGTGAGCTGCCAGGGCTGCGCGTTGCACCACGAGGCCGTGCGCTGCGCGGTGGCCAGGATGGCTTGGATGGTGCTGCGTGGCAGCGGCGCGGGCACAAAGGCGCGGCAGCTGTAGCGGGTGTGGAGCAGTGTGGAGAGGGTGTCAAACGCCGGGCTGTAGGCGGTAGCCTCGTTCGTGGGGGATGTCATGGCGGTGGCCCGGCCGGCTAGGCCTTCTTGGCCTTGGCGGCAGGCTTGGCCGCTGCCTTGGCCGTTGGTTGGCTTGCGTTCGCGTCTGCCGCGTGTTTCTTCTTGTCGGCTGCGGGCTTCTTGGCGCCTGGGTGAGGTGCGTTGAGCAGCGCGTCCAGCTGTTCGCCAATCTCGGCTTCGATGCGGTCCTTGAAGGCGCCCAGCAAAAAGCCCAAATGGGCCTTCATCTCGAACTGGTGGGCATCCACCAGCAGTGTGCCTTTGACGCCCGTGCGGGTGAAGGTCAGCAGGTCTTCGGTGTCACCTTCTTCGTAGGTGCATTCCATGTCGAACTTCTCTTCGGCTTTTTCGGCCCAGGAGAAGGCCACTTTGCGGGCCTCCTTGAAGCCCAGGTGGTGGTCGCGGTGGATGTGGATGTCTGGCATGGGGCGTCTCCTTATGAGGGCGTTGTCCGGGATGGCTGCAGTGCGCGCAAGGCCTCGTGGCGTTGTGGCTGGGGCTGCTGCGTCAGTTGTCGTACGGCATCATAAAACCGGGGCCAGTTGCGGCCCTCGCGGTCGAACAGGGCTTCGAATGCAGGCACCAGTTCGTCGTACGCGGCCTGGGCGGCAAAGCTGGCGTTGTTGGCCTGGGCTACCCAGCGGTCGTAGCCTGCCACCTGGGCTGTAGTGGCCTGGGGTGTGGCGCCGCTCTGTGGTTGCAGCCAGCGCGCACGCAGCGCGGCGTAGTCCGTCCGAAAACGCTGCATTGCTTCACTTTTCATAGCTGCTAACGCTTTTTCATCGCGCGCAGAGGCCTCTTTTTTTTCATAAATGGTAGCCAGATGGGCGCGTGTGGTGCGTGTCAGGGTGCGAAAGGCGCCGCGCCGCGCCTCGCTGGTGGCATAGGCCTCGCGCGTGGCGGGGGTGGACTGCGTGGCCAGCCACTGCGCCACGCCGATGCGCTCGACCGCCGTGGCAAAGGATTCGTTGAAGAGGGTGTCGTCCTTGGCATACACCACCTGGTGCGCCAGCTCGTGGAACAGCAGGCGCACAAAGTCGCCCTCGGGCCAGGCGATGAAGGTGGACAGCAGCGGGTCGCCGCCCGCCCAGTTCATGTAGCCCAGCGTGGAGTAGGCGGGCACGCCGTACACCTCCACCTCCAGGCCCTGTGCGGACAGCTCGGCGGCCTCGGCCTGTGCCGCAGCCTCGGTGAAGTAGCCCCGGTACCCGATGCAGCCCGTGACAGGAAAACACCATGTGTGGAGCGTCAGCGAATAGGGCGGCGCGGCGACCACATTCCACACGGCGGCGGGGCGCTTCAGGTCGGCATAGCGGCGGTAGCTGGCGTTGTCGGGCAGGCCGAGTTCTGCCACCGCAAAGGCACGCGCACGTTGCGCCAGCTGCAGCCGCTCGCGCAGGGCGGGCGAGATGTCCTTGCGCGCCACCCAGTCGTCAATCGGTTCTGCGGCATGCATGATCTGCATGTGCCCGCGCAGCGACTGCCAGTAGTAGCCCAGCGCGTTGGAAGGACCCGTGGTGCTGGCGCAGCCGGCCAGCACCAGGCAAAACATCAGGCTGAAAGTGGCCCGCAGGCGGGAAAGTGGCTGGCGCATGCAGCGCAGTTTATGGGCAGTTCGAACCCTTTGCGCTCGCCCTGTCAGCAGCCTGGCTGTTGTGCTTTCTAGAATGCCGCGCATGACCCCTTTGACCGCTCCCGATACTGCTCGCCAACTCGCGCTGGCCGACGGCCTGTTTGCCGACGAGGCCGGTTGCCCGCGTTGCACCTGGTGCCAGTCCACGCCGCTGTACCGCCACTACCACGACACCGAGTGGGGCTTTCCGGTGGCCGACGACCGCAGGCTGTTCGAGAAGATCTGCCTGGAGGGTTTTCAATCGGGCCTGAGCTGGCTCACCATCCTGAACAAGCGCGAGGGCTTTCGCGCCGCGTTCGCGAACTTCGACGCCGAGCAGGTCGCGGCCTTCGGCCCGGCCGAGGTCGAGCGCCTGGTGCAGGAAGCGGCCATCGTGCGCCACCGGGGCAAGATCGAGTCCACCATCAATAATGCCCACCGTGTGCTGGAGCTGCGGCGCGAGTTTGGTTCGCTCGCGCACTACGCCTGGCGCTACGAGCCCGCTGCCACCGACCGGCCCGAGCGCATCACGCGCGAAGTGGCGCGCACCCTGTCCACGTCGCCCGCGTCGATTGCCATGTCCAAGGACCTGAAAAAGCGGGGCTGGAGTTTTGTGGGCCCCACCACGGTGTACGCTTTCATGCAGGCGATGGGGCTGGTCAACGACCACCTCGAAGGCTGCCATTCGCGTGCTCCAGCGCTCAGGGCACGTGCGGAGTTTGTGGTGCCATGACGGGCGCGCTGCACGCCTGGTCTGGCAGGGATCGCCAACAACTCGCCCTGACTGCATGAAACACGCCTGCCCTGATTGCCAGCAACCCGGTGTCAGCAATGCCGCACGTCGCTGGTCCACACGAGAGAGTCCTGCGCAATGTTGCTATTGCGGAGGGCTGTCGCATGTGCTGGCCAGCACGTCCAGCGGCATTGGCGTGTTCACATGGCTAACACTGATCGGTTGCTTGGGGCTGGGTGTCGTGCTTCGTTCCATTGGCATCGCAGTGGCGGGCGTGCTGGTTGTGGGCGTGGGCAACATATGGAAGTGGCGCCGGTGCGAGTTGTTTCCGACGGAGAGAAAGGCCGCGCAGATGGCGAATCGTGTGGGCTGGGCGGCGGCGATTTTTTCGGTGGTGATCACGTTCTTGGGCTGATCGGCGCTGACGTGCAGGTCAGCGCAATACCACCGGCACGCTTCTGGCTATTGCCGCGCCGTGGGCCGCAACACCCATAACGCCCCCAGCGCTGCCAGCCCCAGCAGTGTGGTGGCCCACAAGGCGGCAGCGCCCACTTCATCGAGCAAAATGCCAAACAGCACCGGTGCAAACGCCTGTGCGACACGGGCGGGCACCATCATCAGCCCCTGGCGGGCGCCGTAGCCCGCAGGCCCAAACAGCACCAGCGGCAGCGTGCCCTTGGCAATGGTCAGTATCCCGTTGCCTGCCCCGTGCAGCACGGTGAACACCGCTGCCGCAGGCCCGCCCAGCACCATCAGCAAGCCCGCGCCCACGGGGTGTGCGGCGGCAGCCAGCTGGGCCGACAGCAGCGGGTGCAGGCGGCGCAGAAAACCAAACTCCAGCAGGCGTGCCGCCACCTGCGCAGGGCCTACCAGCGCGGCCATTGCCACTGCCGCCTGCAGCGACGTACCGCTGGCCTGCAGCAGGCGGGGCAGGTGGGCTGCCATGGCGGTGCTGGTGAACCAGGTGACCGCAAACACAAAGGACAGCAGCACGGTGGTGCGCAGCGGGTGGGCTGGAGTGGGCGGGGCGGATACGGCCGGTTCTGTGGTGGGCGCTGCGATGGCGTCCGTCGATGGTTCGGTGGCCTTTTCTGCGGCGTCGGCGCGCGGCAGCCAGCCATTGAGCGGCACGCCCACCAGCAAGTGCAATGCGGCCCAGCCCGCACACGCGCCGCGCCAACCCCACTGCGCCTCCATCCAGGCCGACAGCGGCCAGCCCACGGTGCTGGCAAACCCCGCGATCAGCGTGATGCCGGTGATGGCGCTGCGCGCGCCTTGGCCGTACAGCCGCACCAGCGTGGCAAACGCTGCCTCGTACAGGCCCGAGCCCATGGCCACGCCCATCAACACCCACGCAGCAAACAGGCCCACCGGGCCTTGCGCCAGGGCCATGCCCGCCAGAGCAGCTGCAAACAACAGGTTGGTGCCCACCAGCACCGGGTGGCCACCATGGCGGTCGATGGCCTGGCCCGCGAAAGGCCCGAGCAGCGCCGACACGATGAGCGCCACGGAAAACGCGGCGAACACCGTGGGCGTGGCTACCCCCAGGTCGCGCGCCATGGGCGCGGCCAGCATGGCAGGCAGGTAGTAGGACGAGGCCCAGGCCAGCGTCTGGGCTGTGCCCAGGCGCGCCACGGTCCAGCGTTGCGAGGCGGCGCTCATGCCGCGCGGTGGGCCATGGTGGGGGCGCGCGAGGTTGCCTCAGACACGCTGGCCCTGCGCGTTGCTGACGACTTCGCCGTCCTCCTTGGTGAAGGCACCTTGCTGCGGCGCGGGCAGGATGTCCAGCACCCTCTCGGACGGGCGGCACAGCCGCGTGCCCAGGGGCGTGACCACGATGGGGCGGTTGAGGAGGATGGGGTGCTGCAGCATGGCGTCGATGAGCTGCGCGTCGGTGACGCCCGGTGCGTCCAGCTGCAGCTCGGTGAAGATCGCTTCCTTGGTGCGCACGGCGTTGATCACCGGCTCGCCGGTCGCCGCAATCAGCGCCACCAGCGTGGCGCGGTCGGGCGGGGTCTTGAGGTATTCGATGACCTCGGGCTCCACGCCGCTGTTGCGGATCATGGCGAGGGTGTTGCGGGACGTGCCGCACTTGGGGTTGTGATAGATCGTGATGGTGGTCATGGCGTGCTGGAAAGGATGGAAACAATGGGCGAAAGTTTGCCACTGCGCTGGGGCCAGCCCGGCAAATTTTCCAACGCGTTCAGCAGCCGCTGGCCCGCATCGTCCAGCGCTCCGTCGTTGTGCACCTCCAGGCTGGCCGCGCCCGGCGGCGGGCTGTAGGCCAGCGCACGCTGGACCCGGGCCTCCACCTCTTCGCGCGTCTCGCGGCCCCGCGCCAGCAGACGTTCGCGCAGCACCTGCGGGCTGGCAGTGATGTGCACAGCCACCAGGTCCGGGAACCGCGCCAGGGCCTCGGGCAAGTAGGCGCGCGAGCCATTGAGCAGCACCCAGTGGCCTTGGGCCAGCGGCGCCAGTTGTGCATGCCGCACGCCGTAGCCCAGGCCGTTGGCTTCCCAGTGCAGGGCAAAGGCCAGTTCGTGGCGCAAAGCAACAAACGTTTCGGGCGAAACACTTTCATGGGCTTCGCCGCCCGGCATGGCGGAGCGGCTGATGGTGCGCTGCGCCCAGTGCACGGGGCACGGGGTGGGCAGGTGTGCCCGCAACCAGTCCAGCAGGCTGTCTTTGCCCGCGCCCGAGGGGCCCATGCAGTAGACCAGCCGGCCCGCGGTCATGCGCCCATCTCCAGGTGATCCAGCAGCACAAAGTCGGCGCCGGGTGTGGGCTCTGCGAACAAGGCCAGGCTGTTGAACTTCAGGATGGGCAGGTCCGAGAAGAACTCCTGCGCGGCCTCGAACACCAGCGCCTGCGTCTGTGTGTCCACCTGCGCCAGGCTGCCGGTGAGCGACATGTGGAATCGGAACTCGTCCAGCACAAACGGGTAGCCCCATTGCTCCAGCAGCGCGTCCTGCCGGGCAGTGAGCCCCGCCGCGCGGCGCCGGGCCATGTCGGCGTCGGACAAGGGGGCGGCCAAAGGCTGTAGCGCCGTCACGCAGGTGGCGGCGGTCTCCTGGATCTGCGCATTGGCGGGGTGCAACGCCGGGGGCACCAGCGCCAGAAAGTCGTCGATGCGTTGCACCTGCAGGGGCGGAAGCACAAAGGGTTGCAGCCCGCGCGCCACGGACTGCACGGCCTGGTGCAGCGCGATCCAGTCGGTGCCGGGCGCCAGTGCAAACGGCGCCTTGAGCGTGGCGTGCCAGCCGTAGCGGCGGGGCGCCGCCGTCAGGCGGTGCAGGTCGTCCGCCGCCACGCCGTCGATGGCGAGCTGCTGCAGCGGCTGCAGCAGCGCGGCGCAGCGCCCCAGCCAATGGCTGCCGGCCAGCCAGCCCAAGCCGCCCGGGTTGGGTGCGAAATAGACCGCATAGCGGTGGTGGATGGGTGGCTTTTCAGGCGTGTTCATCGTGGTCAATGGTCAGTTTCACGCGGTCGCCCGCAAACCAGGCGCGGGCCCATTCGATGGGCGTGCCTGCCAGGTCCACGTTCAGGCTCTCTACCTGCAGCACGGGGCGCGACGTGGGCTGGCGCAACTGGGCGGCCACTTCGGCGCTGGGCAGCTCGGCGGTGATGCGGCTTTCGCGGCGCGTGTAGTCGGCCACGCCGTGGGCGGTGAAGCCTGCGGTGATGGAGCCCGTTTCGCGCACCACGGCCGCCAGGTTCTCGAAGCGGGGCAGGGGAAAGTAGCGCTCGCTGATGTGCAGGGGCTGGCCCTCGGCGTCGCCCCGCACGCGCAGCGCCAGCAGCGGGCTGCGCGCGGGCACTTGCAGCGCCTTCGCCAGCGCCGCCGTGGCGCGCGTGGTCTGGGCCTGCAGCACCACCAGGCTGCCGCGCAGCCCCGCCTGCGCCAGGCCCTGCTGGTGGCGCGTGCGCTTGCCCAGCACCAGGTCCACCGCAAAGTCTTCCACATAGGTACCGCTGCCCTGCGTGATGCGCACCAGCCCCTGGCTGCACAGGCCGGCGAGCGAACGGCGGATGGTGTGGCGGTTCACGCCGAACTGCTCGGCCAGCGCGTGTTCCGAGGGCAGTCGCTGGCCGGGCGGATAGACGCCGCTGCCGATGGCCTCGGTCAGCTCGGCGGCTATGCGCGTCCAGAAGCTGTCGCGCGCAGGGCGCAGTGGTGGTGCTTGCGGGACCTGTAGCGGGGTCGTGAGAGAGGTGGTGCTGGCTGTCATGAAACCTACATGCGCGCTCTATAAGCTGGCGCCAGTTGTTCAATTTGTCTATACAAATTTCAGGGTACCACTTCCATGTTTCAAGCCTTTGACAACCCGGGACCGGGCCGCCCCCTGGGCCGCGCGCAGTGGATGGCGCTGCTGGCCCGGGCGCCGCTGGGGCTGCTCGAATCTGCGTTGCACGAGCACGCCACGCGCCCCGCGCGCTGGCTGCGTGCACCAGAGACCGGCCTGATGATGGTGCAGGGCCGCGCCGGTGGCACGGGCGAGCGCTTCAACCTGGGCGAGGTCACCGTCACCCGCTGCGCGCTGCGCGTGGCCGACGCATCGGACGCCGCCGAGGCCACTGTGGGCGTGGCCTACGTGCTGGGCCGGTCGCACCGCCAGGTGCAGCTGGCGGCCCTGGCCGATGCGCTGCTGCAAGACCCTGTTCAGCAACCGGTGCTGGACGCACAACTGCTCGAACCCATCCGCAACCACCTGCGCAATACGCAGGCCGAGCGCCAGGCGCGGGCTGCCAGCACCAAGGTGGACTTCTTTACCGTGGCGCGCGAGAGCGGTGCCGACAACGACGAGGACACCGAATGAGCACGACCCCCTTGGCATCGCTGGGTGCCGGATTTTCGAATGAAGCCTTTGGCAGCCAGGCGGTGTTCCGCGCGGTGCTGCAGGCGCTGTCGCACCCCGGCCGCACGGTGGCGGTAGAACACGACGCGCGAGTTCCTGCCATGGGGCATGCCGCATCGGCTGCCGTGCTGCTGGCCCTGCTCGACAGCGACTGCACGTTGTGGCTCTCGCCCAGACTGGCAAACAGCGATGTCGGTGCCTGGCTGCGCTTTCACACAGGCTGTACTTTGGCGGCCGACGCTGCGCAAGCCCGTGTTGTGTGGGTGGCGCAGGGTGATGCGCTGCCCGCCCTGAACCGTCTGGCCCTGGGCACCGACATCTACCCCGACCAATCAGCGACTTGCGTGGTCGATGTATCGCGTGCCGCCGCCACCACGGCGGACGCGAGTAATGCATGGCACTTGAGCGGCCCCGGCATCCAGGAGGTGGCTGCCTTGCAGGTGGATGGCCTGCCCGACGACTTCGAGGCCCAGTGGGCGGCCAACCATGGGGTGTTTCCACGCGGTGTGGATCTGCTGCTGGCCACTGCAGACCACATCGTGGGTCTGCCACGCACCACGCGGGCAACGCGCGGCGCCACTGCCCTTCAGGAGGCCTGAGCATGTACGTAGCCGTCAAAGGCGGAGAAGCCGCCATTCTCAGCAGCTACCAGCTGCTGGCCCGTCAGCGCAGGGGCGATGCCGCGCAGCCCGAACTCTCGGTGGCGCAGATCCGCCAGCAGCTCAAGCTGGCGGTGGACCGCGTCATGACCGAGGGTTCGGTCTACGACCCCGAACTCGCCGCGCTGGCCATCAAGCAAGCGGCGGGCGACCTGGTGGAAGCCATCTTTTTGCTGCGCGCCTACCGCGCCACGCTGCCGCGCCTGGGCACCACCTGCCCGTTGGACACAAGCCGCATGGTGCTGGACCGGCGCATCTCCGCCACCTTCAAGGACCTGCCCGGCGGGCAGGTGCTGGGCCCCACCTACGACTACACGCAGCGCCTGCTCGACTTCAAGCTGCTGGTAGAAGGCACGGTGACGCCACCTGCCGCTGCGGCAGCGGTTGTGCCACCCGGCCCCACCCCGCGCGTGGTGGACCTGCTCAACCAGGAAGGCTTGATCGAAACCCGCCCCGTGCCCCCGGGCGACCCCGTGCCAGCGGACCTGACCCGCGAGCCACTGCGCTTCCCCGCCAACCGCGCCACACGCCTGCAAAACCTTGCGCGCGGGGACGAGGGCTTCTTGCTCGCCATGGCGTATTCCACGCAGCGCGGCTACTCGCACTCGCACCCGTTTGTGGGTGAGGTGCGCTTGGGCACGGTGGCGGTGGAGATCGAACCCGAAGAGCTGGGCTTTGCCATCGACATTGGCGACATCGAGATCACCGAATGCGAAATGGTGAACCAGTTTGCAGGCAGCAAGAGCCAGCCCCCGCAGTTCACGCGCGGCTACGGCCTGGCTTTTGGCCACAGCGAGCGCAAGGCCATGGCCATGAGCCTGGTGGACCGCGCCCTGCGTGCCGATGAGCTGGGCGAGCCGGTGGAGTCGCCTGCGCAGATGCAGGAGTTTGTGCTGGGCCACAGCGACAGCTTGGAGGCCTCGGGCTTTGTGCAGCACTTGAAGCTGCCGCACTACGTGGACTTTCAGTCCGAGCTGGAGCTGGTGCGCAAGATGCGCGCCGCTGCCGCCCACCCCACCACCCCCGCTGAGGAGGATGCCGCATGAACGCGCCCATGGAACCCGCCGTGATGGGCCTGCCCGCCGACGCCGCACCGGTGGACGGCCACTTCAACTTTGCTTACCTGGACGAGCGCACCAAGCGCATGATCCGCCGCGCCATCCTCAAGGCCGTGGCCATCCCCGGCTATCAGGTGCCGTTTGGCTCGCGCGAGATGCCGCTGCCCTATGGCTGGGGCACCGGTGGTATCCAGGTCACCGCGTCCATCATTGGCCCGCAGGACTGCCTCAAAGTCATCGACCAGGGCTCGGACGACACGGTCAACGCGGTCAATATCCGCCGCTTCTTCGAGCGCACCACGGCCGTGGAGACCACCACCCGCACACGCGCGGCCACGCTGATCCAGACGCGCCACCGCATCCCCGAGACACCGCTGACCGAAGGCCAGGTCATCGTCTACCAGGTGCCCGTGCCCGAGCCCATGCAGCGCCTGGAGCCGCGCGAGACCGAAACGCGCACTCTGCATGGCCTGGCCGAGTACGGGCTCATGCACGTCAAGCTCTACGAAGACATCGCACGCTACGGCCACATCGCCACCACCTACGACTACCCGGTGCTGGTCAATGGCCGGTATGTGATGGCGCCGTCGCCCATCCCCAAGTTCGACAACCCCAAGATGCACATGAACCCCGCGCTGCAGCTGTTTGGCGCGGGCCGCGAAAAGCGCATCTACGCCGTGCCGCCCTACACGCCGGTGGAGAGCCTGGGGTTTGAGGACCACCCTTTTGAAGTACAGCGCTGGGATGCCTCCTGCGCGCTGTGTGGCGCCACCGACAGCTTTCTGGACGAGGTGATTACCGACGACCAGGGCGGCCGCATGCATGTGTGCTCGGACTCCGACTATTGCCAGGAGCGCCAGTCGCAGCAAGCCGAAGCTGCGCAGGTGCAAGGCGGCACCGCATGAGCACCGTGCACATCCGCGAAGCCCGGCAGGCCGACCTGGAGAGCGTGCTGGCGCTGTATGCCGCGATTGAAGACAGCGCGGCCGACGTGCTGACCCTGGAAGAAGCGCAGGCCGTGCGGGCCCAGTTCGCCCGCTACCCCAGCTACCGCCTGTGGGTGGCCTGCGACCCCGCGCAGCACGGCGCCGTGGTGGGCACCTATGCGCTGCTTGTCATGCACAACCTGGCGCACCGAGGCACGCCCTCGGCCATCGTGGAAGACGTGGTGGTGGCACAGGACCAGCATGGCCGAGGCATTGGCCGCCAGATGATGGCCCACGCCATGCAGCAGGCGCGCGATGCGGGCTGCTACAAGCTCGCGCTCTCGTCCAACGCCCGCCGCAAGGGCGCGCATGCCTTCTATGAATCCCTGGGCTTTGCGCAGCATGGCCTGAGCTTTGTTGTCGAGACCCTCACATGAATCACCCCGAACCTTCTGCGCCGCTGCTGAGCGTGCGCAACGTCAGTAAGCGCTATGGCGACCGCGTGGCGCTGCAAGGCGCGTCCTTTGACCTATGGCCCGGCGAGGTGCTGGCCGTGGTGGGGGAGTCGGGCTCCGGCAAGTCCACGCTGCTCAACGCCATTGCAGCACGCAGCGCCCCGGACGAAGGCATGGTGCAGTTCCGCCAGCGCAGCGGAGAGCTGCAGGACATCTATGCCATGACCGAAGCGCAGCAGCGTCTGCTGGCGCGCACCGACTGGGGCTTTGTGCACCAGAACGCAGCGGACGGCCTGCGCATGGATGTGTCCGCCGGTGCCAACGTGGGCGAGCGCCTGATGGGGCTGGGCGAGCGCCACTACGGCCGCCTGCGCGCCACGGCCACGGAATGGTTGCAGCGCGTGGAGATCGATGCGGCGCGCATCGACGATGCACCGCGCACGTTTTCGGGCGGCATGCGCCAGCGCCTGCAGATTGCGCGCAACCTCGTTACCCAGCCTCGCCTGGTGTTCATGGACGAACCCACCTCGGGCCTCGATGTATCAGTGCAGGCGCGCCTGCTGGACCTGCTGCGCCAGCTCACGCGGCAGATGCAGTTGGCGGCCATTGTGGTCACGCACGACTTGGCCGTGGCACGCCTGCTGGCCCACCGCATGGTGGTCATGCAGCGCGGCCGCGTGGTCGAAGCGGGCCTGACCGACCAGGTGCTCGACGACCCGCAACACCCCTACACCCAGCTCCTCGTTTCCTCGGTACTGCAGCCATGAACCAGCCTTCCATTGCGCCCATTCTCCAGATACAAGGAGTGGCTAAGCGCTTCACCCTGCACCACCAGAACGGCATCGAACTGCCAGTGCTTGCCCAGGTGGACCTGGCCGTGCAGCCCGGTGAATGTGTGGTGCTGGACGGACCCTCGGGCATGGGCAAGAGCACGCTGCTCAAGATGATCTACGCCAACTACCGGGTCAATGCGGGGCGCATCACGGTGCGCTTGGCCGATGGCACTGCGGTGGATGTGACGCAGGCCACGCCGCGTGCGCTGGTGCAGCTGCGGCGCGACACCGTGGGCTATGTGAGCCAGTTCCTGCGGGTCATCCCACGCGTGTCGGCGCTGGACGTGGTGGCCGAGCCACTGGCGGAAGACGCCGGGGACGACCCTGCGGGCATTGAGGCCGCGCGCGAGACCGCCCGCCAGTGGCTGACCCGCCTGCGCATCCCCGAGCGGCTGTGGCACCTGCCACCCGCCACGTTCTCCGGCGGCGAGCAGCAGCGCATCAACATCGCCCGCAACATGATCAAGTCCAAGCCGCTGTTGCTGCTGGACGAGCCCACCGCATCGCTCGATGCGGCCAACACCGAGACCGTGATCACCATGATCCGCGAAGCCGTGGCGCGCGGCGCGGCCCTGGTGGGAATTTTTCATGACGCGCAGGTCGGTGCTGCCGTGGCCACGCGCCGCGTGAACGTGGGCGACTTCCGGGGAGCATCGGCATGACCGCGACCGTGTTCAAGAACGCCCGCATGGTGCTGCCGGGCGAAGTGGTGCGGGGCAGCCTGCACATGGATGGTGGGCGCATCGCGTCGGTGGACGGTGGTAGCACATCGGCCCTGCAGGGCATTGATCTGGGGGGTGACTACCTGCTGCCCGGGCTGGTGGAAATCCACACCGACAACTTCGAGCGCCACCTGATGCCGCGCCCCAAGGTGCAATGGGCCGAGATGCCTGCACTGCTGGCGCACGATGCCGAGATTGCGGCCGCAGGCATCACCACGGTGCTGGATGCGCTGGGCGTGGGCGAGGCTGATTCAGACAGCCTGCGTGGCAGTACCTGGAACCGCGTGCTCGACACCATCGACACTTGCACCGAGCTCAACCTGCTGCGTGCGGACCATCACCTGCATGTGCGCTGCGAGCTGCCTGCGCCCAACACCATCGACCTGTTTGAGCCCTTCCACGGGCACCCGCGCCTGTCGCTGATCTCGCTGATGGACCATACCCCGGGCCAGCGCCAGTGGGAGAACATCGAGCAGGCACGCACCTACTACACCGGCAAGAAGGGCTGGAGCGCCGAGAAATTCGAGCGCCAGGTGGCGCACGCGGCCACGCTGCAGGCGCAGTACGCCGAGCCGCACCGTGCGTATTTTGTGGACTATTGCCGCACCCACGGCATCTCTCTGGCCAGCCACGATGACACGACGGTGGCGCATGTGGAGCAGGCCCATGCCGAAGGGGCCGCGATGTCGGAGTTCCCCACCACGCTGGCCGCAGCCCAGGCTGCGCACGAGCGGGGGCTGCTTACCGTGATGGGCGGGCCCAACGTGGTGCGCGGAGGTTCGCACTCGGGCAATGTGGCGGCGGCCGATTTGGCCCGCCGGGGGCTCTTGGACATCCTCTCGTCCGACTACGTGCCCGGCAGCCTGCTTGGTGCAGTGATGCGTCTGGTGCAGGACGACATCCTGTCTTTGCCGCAGGCCGTGGCCACCGTCACGCGAAACTCGGCCAAAGCTGCGGGCATGGCGGACCGGGGCGCGCTGGCGCCCGGCCTGCGCGCCGACCTGCTGCAGGTGCACATGGCTGAGTTGCCCGATGGCGGCTGCCAGGCCGTGGTGCGGGGCGTGTGGCGCGAAGGCCAGCGCGTGCTGTAGAGCGCGTGCAGGTTATTCCCTGACATCCAAACTTCTCCCAACTGTCAAAGCGCTGTCACGCCCGGCAATCACACTTCAGTTGTCTAGACGACTTAACCCCCAGGAGGCTGCCATGACTGCCGCACTGCATATCCACCAACTGAACAAGCACTTCGCCAACGGCAAACACGCCCTGCGCGACATCAACCTCACCGTGCAGCGCGGAGAGATGGTGGCGCTGATCGGTGCCTCAGGCTCGGGCAAGTCCACCCTGCTGCGCCATGTGGCGGGCCTGGTGGTGGCCGATGCGTCCAGCGATTCGCTGATCGAGATCGATGGCCGTTGCGTGCAGCGGGGCGGCCACATCCACAGCGAGATCCGTAAGGTGCGTTCGCAGGTGGGTTTTGTGTTCCAGCAGTTCAACCTTGTGGATCGCCTGCCGGTGTTGATGAACGTGCTGGTAGGCCTGCTGCACCGCACGCCTTGGTGGCGTGGCTGGCTGCGCATGTTCAAGCCACAGGAGCGTGCGCTGGCGCTCGAAGCGCTCCACCGCGTGGGCATTGCCGAATGCCATGCACAGCGGGCTTCCACCCTGTCGGGCGGGCAACAGCAGCGCGCCGCCATTGCCCGCACGTTGGTGCAGGGCGCAAAGGTGGTGCTGGCCGACGAGCCCATTGCCTCGCTCGACCCCGAATCCTCGCGCAAGGTCATGGACATCCTGGCGCGCATCAACCGCGAGGACCGCTGCACCGTCGTCGTGTCCCTGCACCAGGTGGATGTGGCCATCAAATACTGCCCCCGCGTGGTGGCCTTGCACCACGGCCAGGTGGTGTACGACGGTCCCTCCGCCGCACTCACCCCCGCCCTGCTGCGTGGCCTGTATGGCGTGCAGGCCGACGAGATCCTGCCGGGGGCCTCAGGGGCTCCTGCAGCACCTGCGGTGGCGCCCATGCCCGCACCCCAGTGGTCCCCCGCGATGGTCCAGGCGGCCTGACCGGGCAGTGATTCTTCTGTTTTCTTTTCGGAGTTTTCTTATGTTAAAAAAACTGTTTGCTGCGCTCGCACTGGGTCTGGGTCTTTCGGGCGCCCACGCTCAGGACATCAATTTCGGCATCATCTCGACCGAAGCCACGCAAAACCTCAAAGCCGACTGGCAGCCGCTGCTGGACGATATGGCCAAGCAGACGGGCTTCAAGATCCGCGCCTTCTTTGCGCCTGACTACGCCGGCATCATCGAAGGCATGCGTTTCAACAAGGTGCAGGCGGCCTGGCTGGGTAACAAGTCGGCCATGGAGGCCGTGGACCGCGCCAACGGAGAAGTATTCGCACAGATGGTCAATGCAGACGGAACTCAGGGCTACTACTCGCACTTGATCGTGCATAAGGACAGCCCCCTGGCCACGTTGGATGATGTGCTCAAGAACGGAAAGTCGCTGAGCTTTGGTAACGGCGACCCTAACTCCACCTCGGGCTTCCTGGTGCCTGGCTACTACGCCTTCGCCCAGAACAAGATCGACGCCAAGACCCACTTCCGAATTGTGCGCAGTGCCAACCACGAGACCAATGCGCTGGCCGTGGCCAACAAGCAGATCGATGTGGCCACCAACAACAGTGAGAACCTCGACAAGTTCAAGGAACGTCAGCCCGAGAAGTTCAAGGACATCAAGATCGTCTGGACATCGCCGTTGATCGCGCTGGACCCGCTATTGATGCACAAAGAGCTGCCCGAAGCCGTCAAAACCAAGATCAAGGACTTCTTCTACAACTACGCCAAGACCGATGCCCGCGAGAAAGAGATCGTCATGAAGATCTCCAAGCTCTCGGGCTTCAAGCCGTCGAGCAATGCGCAGCTCACGCCCATCCGCCAGCTCGACCTGTTTGGCAAACGCAACAAGATCGAGGCCGATGCCACCCTGGCCGATGCAGACAAGAAGACCCGCCTGGCCGAAATCGACCAGCAGCTGGCGTCGCTGAAGTAAGCCGCTGGTTTGTCGTTGCTGCCCAGGTGCCCGCATGTCCTCTGCTCTGAATCCCTCGCTCGCCACTTTGGCCAGTTCTACGGCGCCAAAGCGCAGTCTGGGCTGGTACCTGTCGTGGGGCATCCTGCTGGTGCTGCTGGCGTCGTCGTGGAAGGGCGCCGACATGCGCCCGCTCGACCTGCTGAACGACTCGGGCAACATGGCTCGCTATGCTGCGGAGTTCTTTCCGCCCAATTTCTCGCAGTGGAAGCTCTACGTGCAGGAGATGCTGATCACGCTGCAGATCGCGTTGTGGGGCACGGCACTGGCCGTGGTCACCGCCGTGCCGCTGGCGCTGCTGGCTTCGTCCAACATCGTGCCCTGGTGGGTGTACCAGCCGGTGCGCCGCGTGCTCGATGCGTTCCGCGCCATCAACGAAATGGTGTTTGCCATGCTGTTTGTGGTGGCCGTGGGCCTGGGGCCTTTTGCGGGCGTGCTGGCGCTGTGGATCCACACCTCGGGCACCTTGGCCAAGCTGTTCTCCGAAGCCGTGGAGGCGATTGACCCACAGCCGGTGGAAGGCATCCGTTCCACCGGTGCGAGCGCACTGCACGAAATCATCTACGGCGTGATTCCGCAGGTCATGCCGCTGTGGATCTCGTACACGCTGTACCGCTTCGAGGCCAACGTGCGCTCGGCCTCGGTGGTGGGCATGGTGGGCGCGGGAGGCATTGGCGTGGTGCTGTGGGAAATCATCCGCGGGTTCCAGTACGCCGAGACCTGCGCCGTGATGCTCATCATTGTGGTCACGGTGAGCGTGATCGACCTGGTGTCGGCCCGCATCCGCAAGGCATTGGTCTAGTAAGGAAAGACGATGGCATTGAGCCTTGAAGACATTGCCCACCTGCTCTCCACTCGGGGAGTGAACCAGTACGGCCGCGAGGCGGTCAGCCAGCTGGAGCATGCGCTGCAGTGTGCGCAGTGGGCCGAAAAATCGGGTGAAACCCCGGCCACTGTGGTGGCGGCCTTGCTGCACGACCTGGGCCACCTGCTGGCGCCCGGGGGCGACACGGCCGAGCAGGACGACCTGCACCAGTACATGGCCATCCCGTTCTTGCGGGGCCTGCTGCCCGACGCGGTGCTGGAGCCCATCCGCCTGCATGTGGATGCCAAGCGCTACCTGTGCACCATGGAGCCGGGGTACTGGGAGACACTGTCGCCCGCATCGCAGCACAGCCTGGTGCTGCAGGGCGGGCCCTTCACGCCCAAAGAGGCGATGCAGTTTGCGGCCCAGCCCTTTGCGCAGGAGGCCATCCGCCTGCGCCGCTATGACGACCATGCCAAGGTGCCGGGGCTGGTCACGCCCCCGCTGGGCTACTACATGGCGCTGGTGCAGCGTCTGGTGCCAGTTCCGGCAGCTGTTGCCGGTGCGGCTGAACTCGCCCCGGTGGCAGCGTAAAAAGCCGCGCGGCCAAGCCGAGGCCGCCCCTGCGCGTCAACCTCCCTTGTCGCCATTCACCCAGCCCAGGTCCAGCGGGCGGTCCTCGAACTCAGTGTTCAGTACCACCGTGCTGGTGGTGCGGGCCACGCCCGCGATGGCCTTGATCTCGTAGATCACGTCTTCCAGCGCGCGGGCGTGCGTGGTGCGGATCTTGGCCAGAAAGTCGTATTCACCCGCCACGCTGTGCAGCTCTTCGACCTGGGGCATGGCGCGCAGGCGGGGTGCCACGTCGCGGCAGTGGATGCCGCCATCGTTGCGGATGGCCACGAATGCGGTGAAGTTCAGCCCCACGCGTTCCGGGTCCACGCTGATCGAAAACCGGCGAATCACGCCCTTGTCCAGCAGCTTCTTCACGCGCTCGTGCACTGCGGCGGTGGACAGTCCCACTTCGGCCCCCACATCGGCATAGGAACGTCGGCCATCCGCCCCTAATGCCGAAATAATTCTGGCGTCCATGTCATCTGTCTGAATATTTGCTTGCATAGCCGCTCGATTTTGGTAAAAATTCCGAAAACCTTACGGTTTCCATAAATTATTCGGTCAGGTGAAGAATATGCCGGCAATTTTCAATGCGCAAGCCCGCGCACAGCGCAAAGGGGCGGTGGCCATGGCACTGCTGTTGGTCTACATCGTCTGGGGCACTACCTATTTCGCCATTGGTATTGCGCTGCAGAGCATGCCGCCGCTGCTGATGAATGCGATCCGCTTTCTGTGTGCAGGGGGGGTGATGCTGCTGATTGCGCTGTGGCAAGGCCATGCATTGCCCACGTGGGTGCAATGGCGCAACTCGGCGGTGGTGGGCGGCTGCATGGTGTTTCTGGCCATGAACCTGATGGGTTTTGCGCAAAAGCTGGGCATTGGCTCGGGCCTGATGGCCACGGTAGTCACCACCATGCCGATGTGGTTGGCGCTTTGGTCGCGCTGGGGCGGCGAGCGGGTGCCCTTCACCAGCTGGATCGGCCTGGCGCTGGGCGTGGTGGGCGCGCTGCTGCTGGCGCTGGAGGGCGATTTTTCGGCCACCTGGCTCGGTGCGCTGCTGGCCTTTGGGGCGCCGCTGTGCTGGAGCGTGGGCTCGTATGCATCGCGCAAGCTGTCGCTACCTGCGCCCGCCATGGCATCGGCCGCGCAATGGTTTGCGGGGGGCGCCATGGGGCTGGTGGTGGCGTTGTGGTTTGAGCCGTTGAGCGCCCTGGGCCAGGTCACTGCCAAGTCGTGGGCAGCGTGGGTCTACCTGCTGGTATTTGGCACTTTGGTAGCGCTCAATGCGTACCTGTGGCTGCTGCAGAACACGTCGGCCGCGCTGGCGGGCAGCTATTCGTTCGTGAACCCTGCGGTGGCTTTGCTGGTGGGCGTGGCGCTGGGGGGCGAGATGCTCACGGGCTGGGTGTTTGCCGCGCTGCCGTTGATTGGGGCGGCGCTGGCGTTTATTCTGTACGGGCAAGCGCTGCAGCGGTGGCTGGAAAAGCTCAGTCCGGGATTACAGCGGTTGCTTCAATCTCGATCTTCGCGCGCTCTTCCATGAGCCCCGCCACCTGCACACATGCCATCGCCGGGAAGTTCTTGCCCAGCACCTCGCGGTAGACCGCGCCCAGCTCCTTCAGGCGGCTGTTGTATTCGTTGCGGTCGGTCACGTACCAGGTCAGCCGCACCAAGTGTTCTGGGCCTGCGCCACCAGCCTCCAGCACCGCCCGCACGTTCAGCAGCGTCTGCCTCGTCTGGTCGATGAAGTCGTCGCTCTCAAACTGTTGCTGCGCATTCCAGCCGATCTGGCCGCCGGTGAAGACCATGGTGCCGCGTGCGGCCACGCCGTTGGCGTAGCCTTTGGGGGTGACCCAGCCTTCGGGCTGCAAAAGGGTGTTTTTCATCATGTTGTTTTTGTTGAAGAAGAAGGTGCCGGCACCGCGCCCTGGCGCAGCTTGAAACGCTGCAGCTTGCCGGTTTCGGTGCGGGGCAGGGCCGTGACGAACTCCACCACGCGCGGGTATTTGAACGGAGCGATGGTGGCTTTCACATGGTCCTGCAAGGTCTTGACCATGGCTGCATCGCCTGTGTAGCCGGGCTTCAAGACGCAGATGGCCTTGACCACCATGCCGCGCTCCTCGTCGGGCACGCCGATCACGCCGCACTCGGCCACGGCGGGGTGGCGCAGCAGGGCATCTTCGACCTCGGGGCCGCCCACGTTGTAGCCGGCGGTGATGATCATGTCGTCGTCGCGCGCCTGGTAGAAGAAGTAGCCGTCGGCGTCTTGCGTGAACGCATCGCCCGGGTAGTTCCAGCCGTCCTTCACGTACTTGGCCTGGCGCGTGTCGTCGAGGTACTTGCAGCCCGTGGGGCCGATCACCGCGAGCTTGCCCACGGTGCCGCGTGGCACTTCACGGCCGTCGTCGTCCACCACCTTGGCGGTGTAGCCGGGCACCACCTTGCCCACTGCACCAGCGCGGCTTTCGCCGCCCGCCGACGAGATGAAGATGTGGAACATCTCCGTGGCGCCGATACCGTCCGTCATGTCGAGGCCGGTCGCGTCTTTCCACAGCTGGCGCGTCGCGTCCGGCAGGCCCTCGCCCGCGCTCACGCTGGTGCGTAGCTGGGGCAGGCCGATCTGTTGGGCGAACGGCGCCATCTGCCGGTAGAAGGTGGGCGCGGTGTAGCAGATGGTCACGCCCGCGTCGCGCATCAGCCGCACCATGGTTTCGGGCGTGTAGGGCTGGTCGGGGAAGTACACGCTGGCCCCGGCCCACATCGGAAACACGAGCAATCCACCCAGCCCGAAGGTGAACGCCAGCGGCGGCGAGCCCGCCACGATGTCCTCGGGCGTGGCCTTGAGTACATGGCGCGGCCAGGCCTCGCAGCCTGCCAGCACATCGCGGTGCGTGTGCACGGCCGCCTTGGGGGAACCTGTGGTGCCCGAGGTGAACGCCATCAACGCGATGTCGTCCGCCGACGTGGGGCAGGGCGGCGTGGTGCCGGGCTTGCCCTGCGCGCGCTGCAGCAGGTCGGCTGCATCCGGCGCTGTGTGGAAGGGCACGATGGTGGCGAGCACGGGGTGCTGCGTCTGCGCGGCCTGCAGCTCGGCCAGCAGGCGGCCGTCGCACAGTGCCAGCGTGGGCTGGGCACGGTCGATGATGCTGCCCAGCTCCACCGCGCGCAGCAGCGGCATGGTGGCCACCGCCACCAGCCCCGCGTAGACGGTACCCAGCCAGGCCAGCGCCATCTCCACCGTGTTGCCTCCGCGCAGCAGCACGCGGTTGCCGGGCACGAGGCCGTGGTCCTGCGTCAGCACCTCGGCAATGCGCGCGGCCTCGGTGCGGGCGTCGCGGTAGGTATACGTGCGGTGCGGGCCGCGCAACAGGGGGCGGTCGATGTGGCCCGCACGTTCGGCCTGGTCGAACAGCGCCTGCACCAGGTTGGCCTGGTTGGCGATCTGCAGTTCGGGCAGGTCGTAGCGCAGTGTGGGCCAGGCCTCGGGTGCAGGCAGGCGGTCGTGCACGAAATGGTCGGGCTGGGCGGAGGGGGCTTTCATGCGATTACTCCTGCAAAACGGCCTTACCGATGATGAGCTGCTGCACTTCGGTGGCGCCTTCGTAAATGCGCAGCGAGCGGATGTCGCGGTACAGCGATTCGACCTTGCTGCCCACTTCCACGCCGCGCCCGCCGTGCAGCTGCAGCGCCATGTCGATGACGCGCTGGGCGTTTTCAGTGGCGGTCATCTTGGCCATCGCCGCTTCGGCAGTCACGCGCGCCTGGCCCGTGTCGCGCAGCCAGGCCGCGCGGTAGGTCAGCAGCGCGGCGCTGTCCACCAGCGCGGCCATTTCGCCGATCTTGGCCTGCGTGAGCTGGAAGTCGGCGAGCGTCTGGCCGAACATGCGGCGCTGGCGTGCGTGGTGCACGGCCTCGGCCAGCGCGCGGCGGGCCATGCCCAGAGCGGCAGCGGCGACCGATGCGCGGAAGATGTCGAGCGTGCGCATGGCCAGCTTGAAGCCGCCGTTCTCCTCGCCCAGCAGCGCCGTGGCAGGCACGGCGCATTGGTCGAACTGCAGCGTGGCCAGCGGGTGTGGCGCCATCACGTGGATGTGGCGCGAGGTGTCGAGCCCCGGCGTGTTCGCATCCACGATGAACGCGCTGATACCGCGCGTGCCCCCGGCCGGGTCGGTCTTGGCGAACACGCAGTAGAAGTCGGCAATGCCGCCGTTGCTGATCCAGGTCTTGGTTCCGGTCAAAGAATATGAGTCTTTTAGGCCGTTACCGCCTGATGGGTAAGCGCTTTTTGCTATTGTTTTCATAGCGCCAACATCCGAGCCCGCCTCAGGTTCGGAGAGCGCAAACGCGGCGATCAGCTCACCGCGTGCCACGCCCTGCAGGTAGTGCGCCTGCTGCGCGGGGCTGCCCGCCAGCGTGATCGCACCGCTGCCTAGCCCCTGCATCGCAAACGCAAAGTCGGCTAGCGGCGAGTGGTAGGCCAGGGTCTCGCGCAGCAGCACCAGCGCCCGCGAGTCGAGTGCGGGCAGCGCGCCACCATGGGCGGCGGGCACGCAGTAGCGCAGCCAGCCGCCCGTGCCCAGGCGCTGCACCCAGTCGCGACAAGCAACGCGGTCGTCGGTTTCATCCACCTCTTGCGTGGCCGCCCACGGAACCAGGCCCTCGGCCAGCGCGCGGTGGGCGTCATCAAAAAACGGCAGGGCCAGGTGCGCCGTCGAAGGTGGGCAAGGGGCGGGCGGCGTGGCTACGTGCATGTTGTTAGTCCCCTTGGAAAACGGGCTTCTGCTTGGCGGCGAAAGCTTCGTAGGCGCGGCGGAAGTCTTCGGTCTGCATGCAGATGGCCTGGGCCTGCGCTTCGGCTTCGATGGCCTGCTCGATGGTCATGCTCCATTCCTGGCTCAGCATGGTCTTGGTCATGCCGTGGGCAAAGGTGGGGCCATCGGCCAGCGCGCGCGCGGTGGCCTGCACGTTGGCCAGCAGGTCGGCACTTTCGTACAAATCGTTGAAGAAGCCCCAGGCCAGGCCTTCGTGCGCCGTCATCGCGCGGCCGGTGAACAGCAGTTCGCTGGCGCGGCCCTGGCCGATCATGCGCGGCAGCAGCGCGCAGGCGCCCATGTCGGCGCCGGCCAGGCCCACGCGGGTGAACAAGAACGCGGTCTTGGTGGCCTCGGTGCCGTAGCGCATGTCGCAGGCCAGCGCCATCATCGCGCCCGCACCGGCACAGATGCCGTCGATGGCGCCCAGCACGGGCTGCGGGCAGGCGCGCATGGCTTTGACCAGGTCGCCCGTCATGCGCGTGAACTCCAGCAGTTCGGGCATGGTCATGATGGTGAGCGGGCCGATGATCTCGTGCACGTCGCCGCCCGAGCAGAAGTTGCCGCCCGCGCCGGTGACGACGATGGCCTTCACATCGGTGGCAAAGCGCAGCGCGTAGAAGAAGTCGCGCAGCTCGGCATAGCTCTGGAAGGTGAGCGGGTTCTTGCGGTCGGGCCGGTTGAGCGTGACGGTGCCCACGCCAGCATCAAAGCTCCACGCGAAATGCTCGGCCACGTAGCGGGCCTCTGGGTTGAACTGCTCGCGCATGGGGTTACTCGCCCCGATGTAGTGCTTCATTCGGCTGTCTCCAAAGAGTTGTTTTGTGTGTGCTCTTTCACCTTGCCCAGCAGGCGGTACAAGGTGGCGATGTCGCGCTCGCCCAGCGTGGCGAAGGCCTCGACGATCCATTGCTCGTGCTGGCGTGCCATGGTGTTGAACTGCTCGCGGCCTTGCGGCGTGAGGCGCACCAGGTACGCACGACGGTCGCCCTCCACGTCCATGCGCTCCACCAGCCCTTCGGCCACGAGCTGGTCGGTGATGCCGGTGATGTTGCCGCTCGTCACCATCATGCGGCGCGAGAGCTCTTTCATCTTCATGCCGTCCGGTGCGCGCTCCAGCTGTGCCATCAGGTCGAAGCGTGGCAGCGTGGTGTCGAACTGCGCGCGCAGGTGGCTGCGCACCTGCTTTTCGATGAGCTGGGTGCAGGTGAGCAGGCGCAGCCACAGGCGCAGGGCCTCGGGATGTTCGCTGGGGGCGGCGCCGTGCAGGCGGGCTTCGAGGTCCATGGCTAGCCTTCTTCCTCGGGTGCTCTGTTTTTAGTAGCTGCTTGCGCTTGATTTACCTGCGCAAGGAGCTGTTTTTGCTTGGATATCTCGCGCAGCATCTGGTCGCGGCCGCTGGTGTACTGCACCGGCCAGTCGGTGTGCGCTGCGGCCACGGGGCTCAGCTGCGCGGCTGCGTGCAGCGTCCACGCCGGGTCGGCCAGGTGGGGGCGGGCGATGGCGCACAGGTCGGCGCGGCCGGCGGCAATGATGCTGTTGGCGTGGTCGGCCTCGGTGATCGCGCCCACCGCCATGGTGGCAATGCCCACTTCGTTGCGGATGCGGTCGGCGAATGGCGTCTGGTACATGCGGCCGTACACCGGCTTGGCGGCGCGCGTGGTCTGGCCGGACGACACGTCGATCAGGTCGGCACCCGCAGCTTTGAACAGGCGCGCAATCTCTACCGCGTCGTCAGGCGTGTTGCCGCCGGGCGCCCAGTCGTGGGCCGAGATGCGCACGCTCAGCGGCTTGTCCTCTGGCCACACGGCGCGCAGAGCGGTGAACACTTCGAGCGGATACCGGCAGCGGTTGTCCAGGCTGCCGCCATATTCATCCGCGCGCTGGTTGGTGATGGGGCTGATGAAGCTGGCCAGCAGGTAGCCATGCGCGCAGTGCAGCTCCAGCCAGTCGAAGCCGCAGGCCAGCGCGCGCTGGGCGCTTTCGACAAACGCGGCGGTCATCCGGTCCATGTCGGCGCGGGTCATCGCTGCGGGTGTCTGGTTCTGTTCGCCATAGGCCAGCGCGCTGGCAGCGAGCAGGGGCCAATTGCCCTGGGGCAGTGGCTCGTCCGTGCCTTCCCAGCCCACGCGGGTCGAGCCCTTGGGGCCGCTGTGGCCGAGCTGAAGGCCGATCTTGGCCGTGCTGCTGCCGTGCACAAAGTTCACGATGCGCGCGAAGGCGGCTTGCTGCGCATCGTTCCACAGCCCCGTGCAGGCGGGGGTGATGCGGCCCTCGGGCGTGGGGCTGGTCATCTCCACCATCACCAGCGCCGCGCCGCCGAGGGCCCGCGCGCCCAGGTGCACCAGGTGGAAGTCCTGCGGCACGCCATCGACCGCGCTGTAGGTGGCCATGGGCGAGACGACGATGCGGTTTTTGAGCGTGAGGTCCTTCAACGCAAACGGCGTGAGCATGGGCGGAACGGCCGCCTTGCCGCCTGCCAGCCACGCTTCATACCCTTCAAGCCACGCTGCATCGCGCAGCCGCAGGTTCTCGTGGCTGATGCGCTGGCTGCGCGTGAGCAGCGAATACGCGAATTGCTCGATGGGCATGCCGGTGTAGCGGCCCACGTTCTCGAACCACTCGGTGCTGTTGCGCGCGGCGTTCTGGATCTTGAGCACCTCGACGCTGCGGCGCGCCTCGTAGTGCTGCAGCACGTCGTCGATGGGCAGACCGGTCGCAAACTCGTTGGAGAGGTCGATCGCGTCTTCCAGCGCGAGCTTGGTACCACTGCCAATCGAGAAATGTGCCGTGTGCGCCGCGTCGCCCATCAGCACGATGGGCACGCGCTTGCCGCCGATGGTCTCGCGGTGCACCCAGGTGTTGCAGATCACGCGCGGAAAACGGATCCAGTTGGCCGAGCCGCGCAGGTGCGTGGCGTTGCTGATGAGGGCGTTGCCGTCGAGGTACTTGGCAAACAGCTTCTCGCAGAACGCAATCGCCTCGGGCTGCTCCATCTGGTCCAGGCCGTGTGCCTTCCACACCGCTTCGGGGGTCTCGATGATGAAGGTGGAGGTGTCGGCATCGAACTGGTAGGCGTGCGCCTGGAACCAGCCGTGCTCGGTCTGCTCGAAAGCGAACGTAAAAGCGTCGAGTTTTTTGTGCGTGCCCAGCCACACGAAGCGGCACTGGCGCAGATCGATGTCGGGCTGGTAGGTGGCAGCGTAGCGGGTGCGGATGCGGCTGTTGAGGCCGTCGCTGGCGATCACCAGGTCGGCGCCGTACTGTGCAGCCAGCGCCTGGTCGTCGGCCACATCGGTCTCGAACACCAGCTCCACGCCCACCGCCAGGCAGCGGTCCTGCAGGATGTTGAGCAGCCGCTTGCGCCCGATGCCACAAAAGCCATGGCCCGAGGAGCGCACGCTGCGGCCCTTGAAGAACACCTCGATATCGTCCCAGTGGTTGAACGCGTCGCCGATCAGTGCTGCCGTGGGCGCGTCGGCCGCCTGCAGGTTGGCCAGCGTCTGGTCCGACAGCACCACGCCCCAGCCGAAGGTGTCGAACGGCCGGTTGCGTTCGACCACCGTGATGCGGTGTGCGGGGTTCTGCTGCTTCATCAGCAGGGCGAAATAGAGACCGGCGGGCCCGCCGCCAATGCAGAGGATGTTCATGTCAAAATAGTTTAGACCTAAACAAAATGCTGTCAATGGGGCGTTCCCGCTCTGGTTCTCGTAGCGCAAGCGACATGCCCGGCGCACAATCACTCTGAAGGTGCCGCGCAGCCCGTGCGGCCACCATGAGAAATTACCAGGAAAGGACCCTCTGCATGCTTTACAAATTCAAGTCCCGCGCTGCCGCCGATCTGATCATGCTGGAGCCCCAGGGGCGTCAGATCGTGACCATCATGGGCAAGACCCCCGGGGCCAGCGGCATCGTGACTGCCGCGCAGATCCCCGGTGCCATTGCCGCACTGGAGGCCGCCGTGGCCGCCGAAGAAGCCCTGCCGCCGGTAGACGAGGCGGGCGAAGAGGTGACGGAGCAAGAGCGTGCCGAGGCGGTGCGCCTGCGCCAGCGCGTGGCGCCCCTCATTGAAATGTTGCGCCGCAGCGCCGCCGAGCAGGTGGACGTGGTCTGGGGCGTATAGCCATGGCCCCAGTGTTGCCGCCCCTGGCGGTGGTGCAGGCGCAGCTGGATGCCTACAACGCCAAGGACATCGACGCGCTGCTGGCGACCTATGCGCCCGATGCCGAGCAGTACGTGCTGCACGGCGAACGCCTGGCGCAAGGCCATGCGCAGATGCGCGAGCGGTTTCTGGCCCGGTTTGCCGAGCCCGACCTGCATGCGCGCCTGCTGTCGCGCACCGTGGTGGGTGCCATGGTGGTGGATTGCGAGCTGATCACCCGCAACTTCCCCGAGGGCCTGGGCACGGTGGAGATGTTGTGTGTCTACGAGGTGGTGGATGGGCGCATCCAGCGGGCATCGTTCGCCACCGGGGCCAAGCGCCTGGGGCCCTCTGCGATGCCTGCAGGCTGAGTGGGTGCAGCGGCGGGGGCTGTGCCCCCTGTGTGTGTCAGTCCACCTTGGCGCCCGAGTTTTTCACCACCTGCGCCCACTTCCTGTGTTCGCTGTCGATGTGTTTGGCAAAGTCGGCTGGGGTGTTGCCGCCGGGGATGGCGCCCTGGGCCAGCAGCCGCTCCTTCATGGCCGGTGTGGCCAGTGACTTGGCCACCTCCTGCTGGATGCGGTTCACGATGTCGGGGGGCGTGCCCGCCGGGGCCAGCAGCCCGAACCACGAGCTGGCCTCGTAGCCCTTGAGCGTGGGGCCGCCCGCCTGCTCCACCGTGGGCACATCGGGCAGGGCGCTGGAGCGCTCGGAGCTGGTCACCGCCAGCGCCGTGAGCTTGCCCGCCTTGATCTGCGCCATGGACGAGGGCAGGTTGTCGAACATCACATCGGCATTGCCCGCCACCATGTCCAGCAGCGCCGGGCCCGAGCCCCGGTAGGGCAGGTGCAGCATGAAGGTGCCCGTCATGCTCTTGAACAGCTCGCCTGCCAGATGGATGGAGGTACCGTTGCCGCTCGATGCCATGTTCATCTTGCCGGGGCTGGCCTTGGCCACGCGGATGAAGTCCTGCACATTGGTCACGCCCAGGGCCTTGGCCTTGTCCGCGTTCATCACCATCACATTGGGCACGGCAGCCACCAGGGTGATGGGCACAAAGTCCTTGATGGGGTCATAGGGCAGCTTGGCATACAGCGCGCGGTTGATGCCGTGGGTGCCCACCGTGCCCATGAGCAGGGTGTAGCCGTCGCCGGGTGACTTGGCCACCACTTCGGCGCCCACATTGCCACCGGCGCCTGCGCGGTTGTCCACGATGAACTGCTGGCCGAAGGCCTTGGACAGCTCCGGCGCCATGGCGCGCGCGAGGATGTCGGTGGTGCCGCCAGGGGCGAATGGCACCACGATGCGCACGGGCTTGGTCGGCCACCCCGCACCTGTGGAAGTGGCAGGTTGGGCATGGGCCGTGCCTGGCGCCAGCAGCGCGCTGGCGGCGGCCACGGCCAGTGCGCCCAGTGCGCTCAGGGTGAAGGCCAGGGCCACGGCCTTGCGGCGGCTGCGTGCATGGGCGCGGGCCTGGATCTGGGCGCTGGAGCGCGCCGGGGTGCGAAAGTTGTGTGCTTGTGCCATGGAAGCCATTCCTCGTTGAAACCAATGGAAGCCTGCGCCGCTGCCTGTACTTGTTCGGCGTGTCTGCCCTCTGTTCTACGCGGGTGTGTGCGGCCCGGGCAGGTGGGATTACCCGAGGGTGGCGCGGCCTGGCAAGTTGCCGCGCCTGTTGCCCTGAGTGGGCCTGTCGAGGTGGCGCAACGGTGCATAAAAAAGAAAGCCGCCGGGCCGTGTGGCGCGGTGGCTGGGTGTGGGCGGTGATGCGATGCCGCACCGCCCGGGTTGGCAGCGATGCGGCCGGGTCAGTCGGCGTAGGTGCCTGCGGCCTTGATCACTGCGCCCCACTTGTCGATTTCGGCGGCCACAAACTTCTTGTGCTCAGGGCCGTCCACGCGCTTGTCGGTCACGACCACGGCGCCCAGGGCTTCCTGCTTCTTGATGAATTCGGGGTCCTTCAGAGCGGTCTTGAGGGCTTCGTTGATCTTCTTCTGCACATCGGCAGGCGTGCCCTTGGGCGCGTACAGGCCGTGCCAGATGCTCACGTTGAAGTCCTTCAGACCCGATTCAGCCAGCGTGGGCAGGTCCTTCAGGGCGGGCGTGGTCAGGCGCTTGGCGGTGGTCACGGCGTAGGCCTTGACCTTCTTGCCTTCGATCTGCGAAGTGGTGTTGGTGGTTTGGTCGCACAGCAGGTCGATCTGGCCGCCGATCAGGTCGGTGATGGCGGGGGCGGTGCCCTTGTAGGGCACGGCGGTCATGTCCACCTGCATGGCGCTCTGGAGCATCAGGCCGCACAGGTGCGACGCAGCGCCCAGGCCGGCATTGCCCAGGTTGATCTTGCCCTTGTTCTGCTGAATCCAGGCGGTGAGTTCCTTGAAGTTGTTCGCGGGCATGGTGGGGCGCGCGATCAGCGTCATGGGCACTTCGTTGACCATGCCCAGGTATTCAAAGTCGTTGGGCACGCTGAACGAGAGCTTGCGGTACAGCGCAGGCATGGTGGACATGCCAATGTGGTTGAGCAGCAGCGTGTAGCCATCGGGGGTGGCGCGGGCCACGCGGGCGGCGCCGATGGAACTGCCAGCACCGGCGGTGTTGTCTACCACGACGGTGGCGCCCAGGGGCTTGCGCAGTGCTTCGGCCAGGTCACGGGCCACGCGGTCGGTGGGGCCACCGGCGGCAAAGGGCACCACGATGGTGACGGTCTTGTCCTTGGCGGGGAACTCTTGGGCACTGGCGCCAAAGGCAGCGGCTGCAGCGGCAGCGATCAGTGCGAGTTTCAGCATCTTTTTCATGGTCTCTCCTGTAAATGACGGGCCATGATAGCGAGGGGGATTTGCGGAAACATTGCGGATAGTACGTAGCACGTTGGTGACATGGTTTTCAAGCGCAATAGGCCTGTTGCGCCTGTCTGTATTGCCTTGTGTGCTATCAATAGGGTAGCAATTGTTAGGGTAAACACTGCGGTTCCCCGGCGCGCCGGATGGGCATGTCTTGCGCTGCCGCAAACCCGCTTCCCCGGGCGCCAAAACCCGCAGCGGGCCCTTGAAACCGGCACCCGCCAACGCCAGAGCCACCGTGGAACTGGCTTTGCCAGGCCACAGGTGGCGCCCCCCCCGGGGAAGGCGCCGCAGGCGACTCAGGGGGTTAGCGATAACTCCGTGCGTCCTCAATCACCTTGCCGTCGTTGGGCAGCGTGCCCGGTGCCACCATCTGCACGTCGCCGCGCAGCTTGGTCACTTCGCGGATGGCGTCGCCCAGCTGGTGGGCCAGGCCCTCGGCGGTCTCGGTGGTTTCGACCTGCAGCACCATCTGGTCGTTGGCCATTTCGCCACTGACCACCAGGCGCGCGCGCAGCACCTGCGGAAAGCGCCGCGCAATCGTGGCGATCTGCCCGGGGTGCACAAACATGCCGCGCACCTTGGTGGTCTGGTCGGCCCGGCCCATCCAGCCCTTGATGCGGGTGTTGGTGCGGCCGGTGGGGCAAGGGCCAGGCAGCACGGCCGAGAGGTCGCCGGTGCCGAAGCGAATCAGCGGGTAGTCGGGGTTGAGCGTGGATACCACCAGCTCGCCCACCTCGCCCTCGGGCACGGGGTCGCCGGTGCCGGGGCGCACGATCTCCACGATCACGCCTTCGTCCAGCACCAGGCCCTCACGGGCCGAGGTTTCGTAGGCAATCAGGCCCAGGTCGGCGGTGGCGTAGCACTGGTAGCCCGCAATGCCCCGCTCGGTAAACCAGTCGCGCAGGCTGGGCGGAAAGGCTTCGCCCGACACCATGGCCTTGGTCACGCTGGGCAGCACCACGCCCAGCTCGGCGGCCTTCTCGACAATGATTTTCAGAAAGCTCGGCGTGCCGATGTAGCCCGCAGGCTTGAGCTCAGCCATGGCCTGCACCTGCTGCTCGGTCTGGCCCGTGCCGCCCGGGAACACGGTGCAGCCCAGTGCATGCGCGCCGGTTTCCATCATCGAGCCCGCAGGCACGAAGTGGTAGCTGAAGCTGTTGTGGATCAACTCGCCACCGCGAAAGCCAGCGGCGTGGATGGCCCGCGCCATGCGCCAGTAGTCGGGCCGCGTGCCCTCGGGCTCGTAGATGGTGCCGGGGCTGGCAAATACGCGCGTCATGCCGGGGCCAAAGTCCAGCGCGCTGAAGCCGCCAAACACATTGGTGGCGCGGCCGGCCTGCTGGCGCTCCAGCAGCTCGTACTTGCGCGTGACGGGCAGCCGCGCCAGCGCCGCGCGGCTGGTGACGGCCGACGCGTCCACCCCGGCCAGGATGCTGGCAAACGCGGGGGATGCCTTCTGGGCATGTGCCACCTGGGCGGGCAGCGCGGCCAGCAAGGCGGCCTCGCGCTCGGACGGATTGCGAGTTTCCAGGGCGTCGTAAAACGTGCTCATGCCATGGGTTCCTATGCGGTGGTTATGAATGAAATAAGCCTTGTGCGCCTGTCCATCAAGCGCGAGTAGCTATCAAAATAGGAGTTGCTTTGTATTTCTAGGTACCTGGGTAGCGCTATCGCCAAAACCGCCACAGCTCCCGTCTCAGCGCACCCGTGGAACTGGCTTTGCCAGGCCACCGGGTGCGTCCCCCTGGGGGGAAGGCGCGCAGCGCCTCAGGGGGGCTTCTCAAGCAAGCCAGCGCTTGCGCCGCTTGTAGCTCTTCACATCCTTGAAGCTCTTGCGCTCGCCGCCGCCCACGCCCAGGTAGAACTCCTTCACGTCCTCGTTGTTGGCCAGGTCGCTCGCGGCGCCGTCCATCACCACGCGGCCGCTTTCCATGATGTAGCCGTAGTCCGAATACTTCAGCGCCATGTTGGTGTTCTGCTCGGCCAGCAGGAAGGTGACCTTCTCCTTGGTGTTCAGGTCCTTCACGATGTTGAACACCTCCTCCACGATCTGCGGCGCAAGGCCCATCGAGGGCTCGTCGAGCAGCACCATGCTGGGGTTGGCCATCAGCGCGCGGCCAATGGCGCACATCTGCTGCTCGCCGCCCGACGTGTACGCCGCCTGCGAGGTGCGGCGTGTCTTCAGGCGCGGGAAGTAGTTGTAGACCTTCTCCAGGTTGGCCGCGATCTCGGCCTTGCTGGTGCGGGTGTAGCTGCCCGTCATCAGGTTTTCTTCAATGGTCAGGTGGGCAAAACAGTGCCGCCCCTCCATCACCTGCACCACGCCGCGCTGCACCAGGTCGGCGGGCGAGAGGTTTTCGATGCGCTCGCCACGCAGCTCGATCGAGCCCTTGGTGACCGCGCCCCGCTCGCCCTGCAGCAGGTTGGAGATGGCGCGCAGCGTGGTCGTCTTGCCCGCGCCGTTGCCCCCCAGGATGGCCACGATGGCGCCCTGCGGCACCTGCAGTGACACGCCCTTGAGCACCAGGATCACGTGGTTGTAGATGACCTCGATGCCGTTGACGTTGAGAACAATGTTTTTAGAGTCCATGGTGTTGCCTTCGCTGTGCCAATCCAAAAAGTTGCTGCATAGGCAACTCTTTGGATTGGCGGCTGCTCACAAAAATGGAGCAACCGCTTCGTCACCGGCCGTTGATACGGTCGCCGCCCAATGCCAGGGCCACCGTGCAAGGGCCGCCCCGCCGCACCGGTGGCGTCCCCCTTCCCGAATCGCGCAGCGATTCGAGAGAAGGGGGAAGGCGCGTCAGCGCCTCAGGGGGATGTACCGAATCAAGACTGGCAGTCTTCCGGCGTACGCGGCGTCAGCTTCTTCTCGGCTGCGTACTTCGCCGCCGTCGCCTTCACCAGCGGCTTGATGATCTGCTCGTCAGCCTGCAGCCAGTCGGACGTGAACTTCCAGGCCTTGCCGTCCCAGGTGTGGATGCGGGCCCAGGCGGCGCCCATGTGGTCGGTGCACGAGGTGCTGATGGGGCGCATCACGCCCGCAAAACCCAGCGCATCCAGCTTCGGCTGAGTGAGGTTCAGGTTCTCCAGGCCCCAGCGCACTTGTTCGCCGCTCATGACCTTGCCCTTGCCAAAACGGTCCTGGGCGGCGCGGATGCCTTCCACGCCCAGCATCGCGCTCATGGCGCCGCGCATGTACAGCACCTGGCCCACTTCGTCCTTGGGGCCTGTGCCCTGGCCCTTGTCGTGCAGCTGGGCCAGCACGTCCTTGACCAGCTTGGACTGGGGTTCGGCGCCGTGCTGCATAGTCACAGCGTTGTAGCCCTTGGCACCGTCGGCCACGTCCTTCACGTCGGGCTCGGCACCGGCCCACCACACGCCGTACATCTTCTCGCGCGGGTAGCCGGTGGCCTGGGCTTCCTTGATGGCGGTGGAGTTCATCACGCCCCAGCCCCACAGCGCCACGTAGTCGGGGCGGGCCTGGCGGATCTGCAGCCAGGTGGCCTTTTGTTCCACGCCAGGGGCCGTCACGGGCAGCAGTTGCAGGTCAAAGCCGTGCATCTTGGCGCGCTCCTGCATCAGCGGGATGGGCTCCTTGCCATAGGGGCTGTCGTGGTAGACCAGGGCGATCTTCTTGCCCTTGAGCTTGTCCAGGCCGCCTTCCTTCTTGCCGATGGCCTGCAGGATGGCATCGGCCGCCACCCAGTAGGTGCCTGCGATCGGGAAATTCCACTTGAACACGCTGCCGTCCGCGCTCTCCGAGCGGCCATAGCCGATGGTCACCACCGGGATCTTGTCGGCAGGGGCCTTTTCGGTGATGGCAAACGTAGCACCCGTGGACAGCGGTTGCACGAACGACGCGCCCTTGCCCTTGAGGCGTTCGTAGCACTCCACGCTGCGGGCGGTGTCGTAGCCGGTCTCACATTCTTCAAACGAGAGCTTCACGCCGTTGATGCCGCCCCGTGCATTCACCAGCTTGAGGTAATCCACGTAGCCATTGGCCCAGGGTGCGCCGTTCGGGCCGTAGGGGCCCGTGCGGTACGACAGCACCGGGATGAACTGTTCTTTGGCCTGCGCGAAGGCGCTGGTCGATACGACCGATGCACCGGCGGCCACAGCGGCCACGGCCAGAACCAGGGTACGAAGCTTCATGGTTGTCTCCTGTCAATAAAGTGGTTGAAGCACTGCGAAATCACATGGGCCTTCAGTCAAACAACAATCGCTGCAGAACGCATCGGTGTTATCGAGCAAGCCTCTTGGTGGATATGGGAAAAGTCGGGGCAACCCCTCAGTGGGGGAAGGGCCACAGGCGCAGCTTCTGCTTGCCCATCGACCACAGCTTGGCCAGGCCATGCGGCTCCACAATGAGGAACCACACGATCAGGCCGCCAAAGATCATCAGCTCGGCGTGCGAGACACCGGCGGTGGAGATGCTGATGCCGAACAGCCCCAGGAACAGCGGCAGGAACTGGTTGAGCGCAATGGGCAGCACCACGATGAAGGCCGCGCCAAAGAAGCTGCCCATGATGGAGCCCATGCCGCCGATGATCACCATGAACAGCAGGCGGAACGACATGTCCACCGAGAACGCGCCGGGCTCCCAGGCGCCCAGGTACACAAAGGCCCACAGGCCACCGGCCACGCCGATGATGAAGGAGCTGACGGCAAATGCGCTGAGCTTGGCGTACATGGGGCGGATGCCGATCACCGAGGCGGCCACGTCCATGTCGCGGATGGCCATCCACTCGCGGCCAATGGCGCCGCGCACCAGGTTCTTGGCCATCAGTGCCATGACCACCAGGATCGCCAGGCAGAACAGGTACTTGGAGGTGGCGCTTTCGATCGGCATGCCGAACACCTGCAGGTTGGACACCGACACCGAGCCCGAGGGGGTGTCGAGCGTGAACCAGCGAATGCGCAGGAACATCCAGTCGCTGAAGAACTGCGCGGCCAGCGTGGCCACCGCCAGGTACAGCCCCTTCACCCGCAGGCTGGGCAGCCCGAACAGGATGCCGAAGAACGTTGCGCACAGGCCGCCCAGGATCAGTGCGGGGATCAGTGGCAGGCCGGGCAGCCGCACAAAGAAGTTGTAGGCACCGTAGGCACCCACGGCCATGAAGGCGCCCGAGCCCAGCGAGATCTGGCCGCAGTAGCCCACGAGGATGTTCACCCCCAGGGCTGCCAGCGACATGATCACGAACGGGATCAGGATGGCGCGGAAGAAGTAGTCGCTGGCGAGCATGGGCACCGCCACAAAGGCGACGGCCAGCAGCAGGGCGATGGCGATGCGGTCCTGTGCGATCGGGAAGATCTGCTGGTCGGCGCGGTAGCTGGTCTTGAACTGGCCGTTTTCGCGGTAGAGCATGGTGTGTCTCCTGTTGTTCTTGTGATGGGTTACACGCGATCAATGATTTTTTCGCCGAACAACCCTTGAGGGCGGAACAGCAGGAACACCAGCGCCAGTGCATACGCAAACCAGATCTCGATGCCCCCGCCCACGTAGGGGCCCAGGTACACCTCCGACAGCTTCTCGCCCACGCCGATGATCAGCCCGCCGATGATGGCGCCCGGCACCGAGGTGAGGCCGCCCAGGATCACCACCGGCAGCGCACGCAGCGCCACCGTGGCCAGCGAGAACTGCACGCCCAGCTTGCTGCCCCAGATCATCCCGGCCACCAGGGCCACCACACCGGCCACACACCACACGATCACCCAGATGCGGTTGAGCGGGATGCCGATGGACTGGGCGGCCTGGTGGTCGTCGGCCACGGCGCGCAGCGCACGGCCGGTGGAGGTCTTCTGGAAGAACAGCGACAGGGCCACCACCAGCGCGGCGGCAATGGCGGCGGCGATCACGTCTTCCTTGTTGATCAGGATGCCGCCCTGGAACATTTTCTCCAGTGCAAACATTGGGTCCTTGGGCATGCCAATGTCGATCTTGTAGATGTCGCCACCAAAGATGGTCTGGCCCAGGCCTTCCATGAAGTAGGCAATGCCCAGCGTGGCCATGAGCAGCGTGGCGCCTTCCTGGTTGACCAGGTGGCGCAGCACCAGGCGCTCGATCACCCAGGCCACCACAAACATCACGGCGCCTGCGAGCACAAAGGCGATCAGGTTGGCGGCGATCTGGTTGTCCAGGCCCGTCCACTTCGGAACCCATTCGGCAAAGCGTGCCATGGCCAGCGCTGCAAACAGCACCATCGCGCCCTGCGCAAAGTTGAACACGCCCGAGGCCTTGTAGATCAGCACAAAGCCCAGTGCCACCAGCGAATACAGCATGCCGGCCATGAGGCCGCCCAGCAGTGTTTCAAGAAAAAATCCCATGTTGTTGTCTCCTGCGCTTTCGGGGGCTTCAGTGCGATGTGCCCAGGTAGGCGCTGATCACGTCCTGGTTGTTGCGCACCTCGTCGGGCGTGCCGTCGCCGATCTTCTTGCCGTAGTCCAGCACCACCACGCGGTCGCTGATGTCCATCACCACGCCCATGTCGTGCTCGATGAGCACGATGGTGGTGCCGAACTCGTCGTTCACGTCCAGGATGAAGCGGCACATGTCCTGCTTCTCTTCCACGTTCATGCCCGCCATGGGTTCATCGAGCAGCAGCACCTGCGGCTCCATGGCGAGAGCCCGGCCCAGGTCCACGCGCTTTTGCAGGCCATAGGGCAGCTGGCCCACGGGCGTCTTGCGGAAGGCCTGGATCTCCAGGAAGTCGATGATGTGCTCGACCTTCTCGCGGTGGGCCATCTCCTCGCGCTCGGCGGGGCCCAGGCGCAGCGCCTGCAGGAACAGGTTGCTTTTGATCTTGAGGTTGCGGCCGGTCATGATGTTGTCGATCACGCTCATGCCCTTGAACAGCGCCAGGTTCTGGAAGGTGCGCGCCACGCCCATTTCGGCCACCTGGCGCGAGTTCATGTGCGAGAACGTCTTGCCCCGGAAGGTGATGGAGCCGTCCTGCGGCGTGTACACGCCGTTGATGCAGTTGAGCATGGAGCTTTTGCCCGCGCCGTTGGGGCCGATGATGGCGCGGATCTCGTGCTCCTTCACGTTGAACGAGATGTCGGTGAGTGCCTTCACCCCGCCAAACCGGAGGCTGATGTTCTTGACGTCGAGGATGACGTCGCCGATCTTCTTGGTGGTCATGGTGGGGGGCTTCTCCAGCGGGTAGAGCGCGGGCTTCATGCGGCAGCCTTCACGGGCGCGTAGGTCTTGGTGTCCGACAGCTTCAGGGTGGCGCTCACGCTGCCCGTGCGGCCGTCTTCGAACTTGACCTGGGTTTCGATGTATTGCTCGGTGCGGCCCGCATACAGCGCGTCCACCAGCACCGCGTATTTCTCGGCAATGAAGCCCCGGCGGACCTTGTTGGTGCGCGTGAGTTCGCCGTCGTCGGCGTCCAGCTCCTTGTGCAGCACCAGAAAGCGGCTCACCTGGCTGCCCGCCAGCAGCGTGTCGCTGGCCAGGTCGGCGTTCACCTTCTCGATGCACTCACGGATCAGCTCGTACACATCAGGCTTTTGCGCCAGGTCGGTGTAGCCCGCATAGGGCAGGTTGCGGCGCTCGGCCCAGTTGCCCACGGCGTCGAAGTCGATGTTGACCATCACGCACACCTTCTCGCGGCCGTCGCCCAGCGCGACCACTTCCTTGATGTGCGGGAAGAACTTGAGTTTGTTCTCTACGTACTTGGGGGCAAACATCGCGCCGTCGTTGGCGCCGCCCTTGATGCGGCCCACGTCCTTGACGCGGTCGATGATCTTCAGGTGGCCATGCGCGTCGAGGAAGCCCGCATCGCTGGTGTGGTACCAGCCATCGGCCGTGAGCACCTCGGCCGTGGCCTTGGGGTTCTTGTAGTACTCCTTCAGCAGCCCGGCCGACTTGACCATGATCTCGCCGTTGTCGGCCACCTTGATCTGCACGCCCCGGATGGGCACGCCCACCGTGTCGGCGCGCGCCTGGTTGTCGGGCTGCAGGCAGACAAACACGGCGGTTTCGGTAGAGCCGTAGAGCTGCTTGAGGTTGATGCCGATGGAGCGGTAGAAGGTGAACAGGTCGGGCCCGATGGCCTCGCCCGCCGTGTAGGCCACGCGCACGCGGCTTAGCCCCAAGTTGTTGCGCAGCGGGCCGTAGACCAGCAGGTTGCCCAGCGCGTACTTGACGCGGTCCATGAAGCCCACGGCTTCGCCGTCCATCAGCGCCGGGCCCACGCGCTTGGCCACGGCCATGCAGGCGTGGAACATCTTGCGCTTGAGGGCGCCCGCGTCTTCCATGCGGATCATCACGCTGGTGAGCAGGCCTTCAAAAATGCGCGGCGGCGCAAAGTAGTACGTCGGGCCCACTTCCTTGAGGTCGATGGTCACGGTGCTGGCCGACTCGGGGCAGTTGACCACGTAGCCGCAGGCCAGCCACTGGGCGTAGCTGAAGATGTTCTGCCCGATCCATGCCGGGGGCAGGTAGGCCAGCACCTCTTCGCTGCTGGTGAGCTTGTCGAATTCGGCCCCTGCGCTGGCGCGGTCCAGCAGCGTGCTGTGCGTGTGCACCACGCCCTTGGGGTTGCCCGTGGTGCCCGAGGTGAAGAACATGGCGGCCACATCGCCCGGCTGGGCCTTGGCCATCTCGCTCTTGAACCACTGCGGGTGCTTGGCGACATGGGCGGCACCGGCTTCGATCAGCGCATCCAGCGAGGCCAGGCCGGGCTCTGCGTAGTTGCGCAGGCCGCGCGGGTCGTCAAAGAAAATGTTGGAAATCTGCGGGCATTGCTCGCGGATTTCGAGCAGCTTGTCCACCTGCTCCTGGTCTTCCACCAGGCAAAAGCGCACCTCGGCATTGTTGAGCGGGAAGATGCACTCGGCGGCCACCGCGTCCTGGTACAGCGGCACGGGGATGGCGCCCAGCGACTGTGCGGCCAGCATGGTGGCGTACAGGCGCGGGCGGTTGGCGCCAATCACCACCATGTGTTCGTGGCGCTGCAGGCCTGCCAGGTGCAGGCCTGCGGCCACCTGTTCCACCAGGCGCACCAGGTCAGCCCAGCTGTGGGTTTGCCAGATGCCATATTCTTTTTCGCGCAGGGCCGGGGCCGTGGGGCGCTCGGTGGCATGCTTGAGCAGCAGTTGCGGGAACGTGGTCAACATTGCAGGTTCCTGAAAGTGAGAAGGTGTCGGCCCGGTGACAGCCGGGAGCGCAGGCTTGTGTTTGCGCGATGGGGGAATGCTAGGACCCACTTTGACGCCATCTTGTCTTGCCGACGACAATTTAGGGGTAACTCCTTGGTGGGTAAAACCCTGCCTGCGGGTGGGCGGTATCCTCCAAGCCATGTACGCCCCGTTTTTCGGTCTCCAGCATCCCCCGTTTTCCATCGCCCCGGACCCGCGCTACCTGTTCATGAGCGAGCGCCACCGCGAGGCCCTGGCCCATCTGCTGTATGGGCTGGATGCAGGCGGCGGTTTTGTGCTGCTGACCGGCGAGGTGGGGGCGGGCAAGACCACGGTGTGCCGCTGCTTTCTGGAGCAGATCCCCGCGCACTGCAACGTGGCCTACATCTTCAACCCCAAGCTCACCGTGCGGGAGCTGCTGCGCTCCATCTGTGACGAGTTCGGCGTGCCGCACAAGCCCATGGTGCCGGGTGGTGTGGAGACGGTGAAGGACTACATCGACCCGCTCAACGCCTCGCTGCTGGCCGCGCACGGGGCCGGGCGCAACACCGTGCTCATCATCGACGAGGCGCAGAACCTCTCGGCCAATGTGCTGGAGCAGCTGCGCCTGCTCACCAACCTGGAGACCAGCGAGCGCAAGCTGCTGCAGATCATCCTGATCGGCCAGCCCGAGCTGCGCACCATGGTGGCCAGCCCCGCGCTGGAGCAGCTCGCGCAGCGCGTGATTGCGCGTTTTCACCTGGATGCGCTGAGCCCGCGTGAGACCCAGCAGTACATCGCCCACCGCCTGGCCGTGGCGGGCCTGCAGGGGCCCATGCCGTTCAGCCAGCGCGCCATGGCGCGCGTGCATGCACTGTCGCGCGGTGTGCCCAGGCGCATCAACCTGCTGTGCGACCGGGCCCTGCTGGGTGCCTATGCCGCCGGGGCGCGCGAGGTGAATGCCTCCATCGTCAACCGGGCCGCGCGCGAGGTGTTCGATGCCCCCGCCTCGGCCGCCGCCGCGCGCCAGGGCCAGCCCCTGCTGCCCCGCTGGGCGGTGGCGGGCCTGGGCGCTGTGGCGGGTGCAGCCTTGGTGGCAGCGGGTGGCTGGGCGCTGGGTGCCTGGCCCGCGCTGGCCCCGCGCGGTGCGGGCGCGCCGGTGGCGGCCACGGCGCCCGCATTGCCTGCCAGCGCGGCGATGGTGGCGGGGGGCCGTGCACAGCCCCCGGCCGCAGCCGCCAGTGCTGCCTCGGCGGCAGGTGCTGCAGCAGCGGCAACAACGGCCGCATCCACCCCGTCTGTGGCGCCGGTGGTGGCCGCGCCTTTGTCTGACCTGCAGCAGTTTCTGGCGGCACTGCCCGCCAGCGATGGCCCGGCCTGGCAGGCACTGGCCACCCGCTGGGGCGCCAGCGTGCCCGAGGGCGCCGATGCCTGCGCCACGCTGCCGCGCGAGGGGCTGCGCTGCTACCGCAACCGCCGCGCGGGCTTGAACCTGGTGCGCCAGATCGACCGCCCGGTGTTGCTCACGCTGTTCCCCTCGGACGATGGCGACAGCGCCGTGTCCGCCGTGTTGCGCAGCCTGGACGGCGACACCGCCACGCTCGAAGGTGCGGGCCGCACACTGCAGGTGCCTGTGGCCGAGCTGGCCCAGGTGTGGCGCGGCGACATTGCCACCCTGTGGCGCGCCCCGATCGGCATGCCCGACAAGGGCGACATTGCCGAGAGCACGGCCGGTGCCGCCTGGCTCGACAAACAACTGGCCACGCCGGCTGCGGGTGGTGCCGGAGCCAGTGCACGTGCGCGGGCCACCACCCCCGCCGCGCGCCAGGCGCGCATCCAGCGTTTTCAGCTGGCCCAGGGGGTCACGCCCGATGGGCGCGCCGGCCCGCTGACCCTCATGCTGCTCAACCGCGTCAACGGCGTGAGCGAACCCCGTCTGCGCACAGGAGCCTGATCCCCATGTCCTACATCCTTGATGCGCTGCGGCGCGCAGAAGCCGAACGGGGGCGGGGCGGCGTGCCCGGGCTGCATTCGCAGGCGGTGCCGGTGCCCGGCGCAGTGCCAGTGCCCGAGCGGACCGCCGCCTCGCCCTGGCTCATGGCCAGCGCTGGTGTGGCGGTGGCGGCCGTGGCCGTGGCGGGCACCTGGTGGGTGATGCAGCGCCCGGCCCCTGCGTCGGTGGTGGTGGCTGCGGCCCCGGCACCCGCAGTGGTGCCTGCAGCGCCCCAGCCTGCCTCGGCGGCCATCGCCCCCGCACCGGCGGCACCAACAGCACAGGTGGCGCCTGCCGCTGTGCTGGCCCCGGCCCCCGCACCTGCGGTGGAGGCCCCTGCGCCCGAGCCACGCCCCGCCGAAAAACGCAGTGCGGCGCCGCCGCCGCGCGAAAAAGCAGCGCCGCCTGCGCCCGCCCCCCGGGGCGCTGAGCCGCCTGCGGCGCCCGCCCGCTCCCGTGCCGAGCCCACCCGCGATCCTGCCCGTGACGTGGCCCGAGAGCCTGCGCGTGAGGTGGTTCCGCCCCGGGCGCCCGAGCCCGCCGCCGTGGCCGCCGCACCCGCGCCCACCACGGCCACGGGCACGGTGTTCGCCCAGGGCGACCTGCCCGAGGCCGTGCGCGCGCAGCTGCCCTCGCTCAAGATTTCGGGCGTCACCTACTCGGCCAACCCGGCGTACCGCATGGCCATCGTCAACGGTCAGGTGCTGCACGAGGGCGACCCGGCCGGCCCGGGGCTGTTGCTGGAGAAGATCGAGCCCGGGCGCACCATCTGGTCGTTCAGGGGCTACCGCTACGGGCTGGCGTCGCAGTAGCCCGGGGGGGCGCTGGCGGGGCCGGGAGTTTGAGGAAAAAACGGCCTCTGCGCGCGATGGATATGCCTTTTAAGCTATATATTTGATAGCATTTTTGTCCACCCCAGCGGGGCGCTGCGCCAGCGCCCGCCAGGTCAGCGGATAAAACGCCCGTCGCGCCCCACCAGCGTCAGCTCCACAAAACGCGAGGCGTGGGTATCGGATAACAAAGTTTCAAAATTCAAAACATAGTTTCAAAACTGTGTTTGCAGGAAAAGGCTCATGGCAAAACATAGTGTCAAAACGGGTTGAATTGGGAGGACTTTTTGAGGCGTAGCAGTACGTGGGATTCGTATTCCAGCCAATCGCACCACTCCGGCTCGCGTTTCGGCCACCGCCAGTCAGACGTGGTCCTCGTTGGGGCTGTAGAAGCTCTGCAGTTGTTCGATGCCCAGCGCTTCTTGGGGGAGCCAAAGGCCCGCTGACCAAAGCGACTCCAGTTCGATGGCCATCGCTGCATCTAGCCATTGCGGCGCCAGGCATGTAGCGAAAGAACGGCACTCCGACTTCTCCCGGTGAACGCCGTTGGTCAATAGCCACCGGTAAAGCGAAATGGCTGGTGTGACCTCGGTAAAACCCGCCTCGACCTTGCGATTGAAGTCCAACGGAATCGAGACGCCCTTTGGGTCCAGATCACCGAAATATTCGGCTCCAACAGCCTGCGTCTCACGAATTGCCTGGTCGAGTGCACGGCCAGTGAGTCGGAAGTTTTGCCCGCCCCCATATATGACGGCAGCGTATCGCCGCGCCGTATGGTTCCACTCGCCGAAACTCCAGTACGTGTTGTGGTTCTCGACCACCAGGACGGGACGCCCTGGCGCATCAGCAGCTCGGTAGGGCAATGGCTGCGGCACCCGAAAGCAGCCGATCCTCTCCAGCGGCAGCCGCCCCGAGAACAGCGTGTCCCCGGTACACATCGCGTCCAGCCGTTTCTCGTCGCCGTAGATTTCGAGAGAGCGCTCCTTGATTGGCACCCGCATGAACGAACTGCGCCGACTCAGCAGGAACTGGTTGATGGGCAGAAGCGCCGCAAGTTGCGTTGTCTTGAGCTCGATCCAGAAACCGAGCTCGGGGGCCCAGACCACATTGGCCAAGTCAGGCAGGTCTTGAGGTAGCCGCTCTCGGATTAGCGTGACCCACTTCGGCAACGGCGGCACGCCAACCTTTTCCCAGCTGTCGGCGGCGGGCAAGATCAGGATGCCTTGGGTTGCTAAGGACTGCAGTTCGGCGAGAAGCAGTGCGCCGCGCTCCGGACTGTTTTGCACGTCCGGGTAGAGCGCGAAGTATCGGTGTCGGAGGTCCTCGAGAGGAACCCGCTTTCTAGGGTATGCCTGCAGTGCAGCCAGAAAGTCGCTCAAGCTTCTACCTCGTCGGGCGTTTCGTTAAGAAGGAAGCTCGCGATTTCCAGGTGCCAGCGGCGCGTCTTTGTGTTTTGCCCCGCCTTGCGAAGCCGGATGAACCGCTGAAACTCGCCGATGGCGTTGTAGTCCTGAACGGCGGTCGCGAAGATCAGTTGCACATTCATGGCAGCGGCAAGCAGTCGCTGCGCACGCCACATAGCTGGCGATGTGGCCTTGGCGAATGGGTTGTCCAGGATGAGCGGGCCGCCGGCGATGCGCTGAACATGCGCATGGTTCTCCGCGCGCAACTGGTTGATGAGCAGGAACAGGAACATGGCCATGACCACGCCTTCGCCACCGGAGTTGGAGATGCGGTCGACCGACACATACTGCTCAGTCTCCTCGACGGACATCTTCAGCACCTGCAGGCCCAATGGCTTACCGTAGACCCTCAACACCGCATCGGCGACAAGATCGGTACCGCGGGCCGGGAAGACATTCGTGTCGGTCAGCACGTTCAGGTAGTGGTCCAACGCCTGGCGCCGGCTGTCCACAGAGACCGAGCCGAAGTTGGCGCGCATCTTCAGTACCGGCTTGCCGCCGACGTAGGGAGCTGCTGCAGGCACGCTCTTGTCGGCGCTCACGGCGCGGGTGAGCGTCGAGATGGCGTTGCGCACCACCCCGAGAAGTTCCTCGGTGCACGCGTCGAAGTCCTTCTTCATCGAGTCCAGCGTCGACTGAGTGGTCGCGATGCGGTCGTCCAGATGCATGAGCAGGCGCTCGGCATCTGTGCAGGCTGAGTTGAAGTCGTTCTGCAGCATTTGCTGAGCGACGGGCTCATCGACTTCGCGGAACGCGGGCTCCGCAGCGGCAGACTTCAGTGCTTCGAAGCTGTTGCGAGCCGCTGTTTGGAGCCGAGTAACTCCCTTGTTGCGGGTGCTGTGATCGGTCAGCAAGGCCTTAGCTTGTGCGGAAGCGTCGAGCTCAAGCACCAGGGTTTCCAGGTCTGGCACGTCTGGTGTGGTGCCGATGAGTGCGCCAATCTGCGCCGCGACGAGCAACGGGTCCGGCTTTTCAGGCAGGTCCAGCCCAGCGCGGAGCATGGACTCCGTGCTCTCATCCTGCTTGGCCTCAGTGAGCTTCACGGAGGCTCGGCCGCCTGCTCGAGTGGCTTCTTCGTTGGCCGCACGCATCCGGTCGTGTGCCTCATCGACGTTGCGCTCGGCCTGCTCCATCAACTCGGCCAGGGCTGAAACCTCAAGGGCGTCATGACCTGGCACCTGTGGCGGGATGCGGGCTTTGTTCGCTGACTGCCATTTCGATGCGGCATCGTTGGTCACCTTGAACTGGGCAGCAGCGTCCAGTTGCTCGGTTTTGGCGGCCACCAGCTGCAGAGCCACACCCTCCAGCTCGGCTGTGTGGTTGACATTGATATAAGGCTCGAGGTCGATAGCCTGGACCGTTGGGAAGTCGCGCACCAGCTCGGCATTCTTGGATGCGCGCAGGGCTTGCGTGCTCTGCATGCGTTCACTCAGGAGCCCCAGCTTGTTCTGCTCTTCCGTCAGATAGAAATCGAGTGCGTCCTTGTACATGTCGCGCAGGGTCGGCAGGGGGCGTGGGTTCTGCGCGAGTTGCTCCTGCGCCGGGTACTCCTTGTCGTAGTAGGCGATTTTCGAAAGCTCGTCTGCGAGAACGCCGCGCTCGTGATTAACGGCAACCGAGCGCGCGTGGTCAGCGTCATGTTCGTCCTGAACGGCGTCGAGGCCCGCTTCGGCTTCAGCCTTGCTCGCTCGAGCCTGTGCGAGGTCCGCGTCCAACTGCACAAGTCGACGAAGGCGGTCTGGTCGGCCCGCCTCGTGCTCGGCCTGAAAGGTGCGAACAGCCTTCACGGCTTGGCGTGACTGGTTGTACCGACCATCTGCCAGGCCGGCAAGCCGGTCGTCTTCTGCAGCCCGTTCGTCGAGCGTACCTGCCTCGAGTTCAAGGTTGTCCGCCCGCGCGCTAGCTACAGCCTCGTCCTCTAGCAGGGCGTCGCGCTTGGCTGCTGCCTCAGCGAGCTGCCCGTTGCCGTAGGTCTTGCCGAAGGTCTGCAACTCCTGGCCAGCCTTGAGCGTGCTCTCGTAGCGGGCCTCATAGGCCGCACGGCGCTGCTGTTCGGCCTCGAGGCGAACGCCGAGTGATACGCCGAGGCGGGTGGCAGCTTCCACGTTGAATGCAGAGTCGTCCTCTGCGGGAACGACGACCATGTCATCCTTGCCTGCAACGACATCCAGTGCGGCGACCGAAATTGTGACTGGCTGAGTTGGGCGACGGTCACCCCAGACGACCCCTCGCGCCTTTTCGAGCTCACCTTGCGCCACGCACACGCCGGCGTAACGTGCCGGGTCGCTTAGCACCAGGGCGCGGGCACGCTCAGCGTCCGGCAGGGTGCGCGCGATGTACTCGTTGAACGCCCGAGCAGAGCGCAAGCCAGCCTGGTGGAGATGCTGGACCACCAGGGCCACGTCGGGGTCGTGCCCCGCTACGCCCGTGGTTTCGATGGCTTGGCGCGTCGCATGCAGACCGGCCAGTCGCACATCGGCGTGCGAAATCTGCCGGGCCGAGTCGGCTACGACCTCGGCGAGTCGATGCTCTAGGACTGGCGAAAGCGGGTCGACCCTGTCGGATTCGACAGCACTGAGTAACGCGGGGAGTTGGGACAGACGCTCGAAATCAACCTCACCAGAGGCGATGTAGGCCGAGAGCGACTTGGCCTGTTCGCGGGCCGCAGTGGCAGCGACACGCTCGCGTGAAGCAGCTTCGCGTTGTTCCTTGGCCTGGGTGCGGCGGTTGTTTCGGGACAGGCGAAGCGCGTCGCGCTCGGCAGCGTGCTCAGTAGCCTGGGTGTCGTGGCGTGCCACTGCTTCGTCGGTGGGCTCCTGCGCATCCTGCAACAAGCCTTCTTGCGCAAGGGCTCCTCGTTGCCGAGTGCAGGCCTCCTCCGCCGTCTGCAGTCTGGACTGCTCCTGCGTCAGCCGCAGCTCGGTACCCTCGGCCGTGCTCTTCTGAGATTTCAAGGTTGTGCGTCGCTCTTGGCGCGCCGATGCGCGCCCGTCCAGAGTCCGAAGCTCGCCCTCTAACCTGGTTTCTTCCGTGCGAAGCGCACGGCGCAACAGTGCGCCCTGGATGTCCACATGGTCGCGCGCAGGCTTGAGGTCGGCGCGATGAGCCTCGGCCAGCGCCTCCTGCTCCCGAATCTGCTGGTCGATGCCCAGGATCTCCTTCTGAAGGCGACCTGCCTTCAGGTGGTGTTCTTGGTGCCCTAGGGTCTCGACCGCCGTGTTGGCAATATCCCGGCGTGTCTTGGCGACAGCTACTGATTTCTGGTGCCAGGCCCAGGTGACAGCCATTAGCTCATTGGTGTGCATCGCGGCCTCCTTGGCCGCGGCGCCTGCCAGACTAGTCTGGGTGCGCTCGAATTCAAGCTCCGTCTCGCGCTGGGCATGTCGGACCAAGGCCCGTGCCTGCAGCGCCAGCACAAGCTGCGCGCCCTGGATGGTCAGTCCGCGTTGGTTGACGAAGGCCTCAATGTACTGTCGCGCCGCGTCGGCGAACGCGTTGAGAGAAGCTCTGAACTTGGTGAGTTCATCACGGCGCTTTTCGAGCTGGGGCTTGCGGCGATGCTTCTCACAAACGGCGACGATCATGGCGCGTGCCTTGTCAGCCTTTTCCGAATCGCTGGTGAGATGCAAGAACTTGCGCAGGAACTCGGGCTCAGTCTTGAAGTCAAGGAAGCCAGCGTCAAAGCCGCCTTCCTGGGCAGAAAAGTTCAATTGGATGCGCAGCATGTCCAGGTCTATGAGCCGCTCGTCCTTGAGGTGGCGCTGCCACTCGGCCTGACGGTTGTGGCTCAGGTAGACGTTGCCAGGATACTGCTTCTGAAGGGCGTGTAGCCAGCGCGAGAAGTCCGCCATCGAACTCGGTGGGGTCGCGGTCAGCCCGGGCGCAGGGACATCATTGAAAGAGAGGTCCGCTCGTTCCTCGAAGCTGAAGAACATGCGGTCGACGTCTGGCGGGTCTGAGGTCGTGCGTATCGCTACCGCTTGACCGGTGATGAGCCTGTATGGCTGGCCTCCGGCCGTACGCGAGGGCATAAGCCACTCGACAACGATGAAGCCCGGAACTCCGTCGTGGGTGAAATACTGCGAAAAGCTGGCGGTCTTGGCTTGAAGGTGCTTGAGGAAGCGCTCCTGAGAGGTCTCGAAGCACGAAAAGATGAGCCCGAGCAGGGTCGTCTTGCCGCCGCCGTTCTCGAGGTTGATGACGGTATCGGTGGGCTCGCCAGTGTTTGGGGCGGTGAGGTCGAAGGTCAGGCCTTCGTACCAGGCGGTTCGATAGCCACAGTTCGCCAGGTGGACTCGGGTGATTTTCTGCATATCAGTCGACCTTCGCCATGGGAGTCACGAGCTGGGCCATCTCGTACAGGCGACGCAGTGCGAGTTCGCGCAGCTGCACGCGCAGTCGGTGGGTCGGCGTGTACGTCGCTGCTGTGTCGTCGACGGCCTCGCGGTCCAACCGTACCAGGCCGTTCTGCAGCATGTGATTGAGCGCAATCTTCACCACCCCTACCACGGAGGCTGCAGACGCCCGCTGGCCAGCCGGGATCGCCATCGGCAGGGCCGCGATGGCATCCCATCCCGGAGCGAGTTCAGGCGGAATGTCCGCAGGCAGGTCTGTAGTCTCCTTCAGACGCCGGGCGAGGGCGTACAAGGTGTCGCGGCAGGACGCCAAGGACGAGGGCGGCGGCGAATAGTTGTCGTCGTCCAGCACATCTGTCGTCGGGAAAAAGACGGCAGCTATAGCCACGTGCGCGAGCACGAGTGCGGCTTTCTGGTCGGGTGACATGCCGGCACGGATGTCTGCCAGTCGCACGCTGAAGCGACTTTCACGCGAGGCCGGAACGACCACCAGCCCACGGCTCTCTGTGGCATCCAAGATTTGCAGCTCCAAGCCCGTGACGACGTCTTCGACCTGCCGATGGAAGGCGGGGTCGGCGCGGTACAGCGCAAGCAGCTCACGATACTCCGCGTCATTTATCGGGGACAGCGCCGTGTGCAGGGCCTTGTAGGCCAAGCGCGCAGCGTTGCGCACACTAGGTTCGGGCGACGTCATCTGGTTCTCCCTTGGGCGTGAACTCGAGGTTGCATCCTTGCGCCACGTCGAGTTGGAAGGTTTCGCCCATCAGCCGAACACTGACCGTCTTGTATTCGGATTCAGAGGGGGCGAACGTGCGGTACAGGATCAAGACCAAGCAGCGTCGCAGCGTCTTGCTCATGCCTGCGTCTTCTGCGGCCTCCAGCAACTGGTCGAGTCGCCAGCTCGCTCCACGCGCAAACATGGTGGCCAGCCAATCGTTGGCCTGCTGTATCAGCGCCTGTGGAAACTGGTCCGGCAGCGGTACAAACCTTTCCAGTTCGCCATCGTCTTCTTCGGCTACGACGTCGTCGGAGCGCTGTTCGAGCAACAACGCGAACACCGAGTTGAGGTCGTAAATCCGGGGCATGCTGGGTGGGTACAGCGCGCTGATGAGGTTGTTGGCCTGGTCCGCCAGGGTCGTTGCCGAAAGGTTCAGCAGCTGAGGTAGCAGTTGCGACTCCAGGTCAGGCAGCCCGGTGGGCCGGCGCGCCCGGAAGACAGCCCGCTGAGCCTCGATGAAGAGTTCTGGTGCAACGTTGATGTCGGTGACAAGTTGCATCCGGATCAACGCGGCTCCACGAAGCGTGTCCCGCAGCGCGACCAGGCTTTCGCGAGTCTGGAGGTCGCTGGCCTCGAGCAGAGCCCCCAGCACGGCATCTTCCATGCGCGCATCTTCGGCCTGACGCTTGCGGACATGGTCGCGTGCCGAGTCCAACCGTCCTGTCATATCGCGCGACCAGTTCACGCTGCCCGGCGCACGATAAGCCTGGTAGAGCCGGTCGCGGATGAGTTGCCGATACTCGAGTGATAGCTTACGGGCCCTCTGAGCAATGTCCAGCGCCGCCTTGAAGCTACCGCGCTGCACGAGCAGCTCGAGCATCTTCTCCATGAGTTCCTGTGCGTCCTCGGGGGACAGGTCCAGCATGCCGAGGTAAACAAGATAGCCTTCTTCGGTGGGCCGGTACCGATAGACGTCGTCCAAATCCGGCTCGAAGCGCACGAGCCTGAAGCGGAAGGCCCGCGTGGTCATCGAAGGTGCGTCGAAGTAGTCGAAGCTGAACTCACGGTGGTTGTTGGCCTTGTTGTCTAGCGCGTCCAGCACCGCCTCACCGATGCGGCGCGCGTGCGGAGTAGTGAGCTCGGGCTTGATGCGGAGCGCAACCTCGGCCAGGTGCATAAGGATTTCGCTGGATGTGCTGCCACTTGCAACCGTAGTAGCTTCCATCATCAGGTCCAGTGCTGACAGCGCCAGGTAGTGGGTATCGATGCCTTGCACAGCGTTACGGTAGGCCTCGTCTCCCCCCAACATCTTGTCCCGCTCTAGCTGAAAGACGGGACGCAAAAGCAGGAGGTTGCGCTGCTGGCGGGACAGGTCCAACAGCCCCGACGACGGAAGCTGCGTGAAGCCAATAGGCTCTGTTATTAACGGCTGCACGCCGGGGCTGGCAACCTCAACAGAACCGACATCAGCAGTCGAAGGCAGGCCAGTCTCCCATTGCACCGATGAACTCCCAGGTTTAAGCGTCTCTTTGGCCGCCTCAGGCGTGCTTTGCATCATCGCTGCAACTGCACAACATTGACCCCTGAACCAAAGACTTTTTGAACGCGGGGCATAAGGTGGTCGTGGTGGCTAAGAAACACCACCTGCGTCTGCTTAGATAACTCCTTCAGCGCCTCGAGCCCCGCAGTCGATCGTTCGTCGTCAAAGTTGATGAACAAGTCGTCGGCTACAAACGGTAGCGCCTTTGCTTTGACCAAGTGCAACTCCAGTGCCGCGAGACGTAGCGCAAGGTAGAGTTGGTCGCGTGTGCCATCGCTCAGACCCGGAACTTCGACCGGCCGTCCGTCCGGACGAAGCGCCGTTAGCCGATACGGGGTGCTGTCGAACTCAACCGATAACCTAGTAAACCGGCCAATCGTCAGCATCGAAAAAATGGCTTCGGCTCGCGCCAGCATCGGCCCTTGGTTTTGCTCCCGATAGCGCTCGATTGCCCAACTGAGAAGCTTCGCTGCAGCAGTCACTTTGATGTACCGCTCCGAGGCATCAGCCATCCCCGCCAGTGCTTCGTGTCGACGGGCTTCAGCAACCGCGGCGTCCCGTCCACCACCGAAGGCTCCCACGGCCAGCGTTGCCTGTGCGTGCTCCGCGGCCAGCCGTGTCTGTTCAGCCTGAACCTGCTCAATGCTGTCCCCCGTGCTCGTCAGGTCGATGGCGACTTGGGCAAGGTCGCACGTAGCGACCTCAGCGACCACAGCGTCGAGACCCAGCCCATCGGCCCCTTGCGTGAGCGTTCGACGTGCAAGCTCAATCTCTTGGATGAGCTTGCGTTTCACTTCTGACTTGGCAACCAAAGGAGCGGCCTCGGCAAGGGACGCCACGCCGGCAGCAGCCAGCAGCGGGGCTATCTTCGCCCTCACCTGTGCCTCGTGACGACGCGCTTCATCACGTTGCTCGATTGCTTCGTTGAGCGACTGCTCGGCCGTGTCTCGACGGGCCTCGCCTGCTTCAGCTTCCTTGAGTCTCGGCGATAGCGCACGAACAACCTCCCTCGGGTCAACTCCTTTGAGTTCCACGATACCCAAGTTCTCGACGACCTCCGCTGCGAGTCGTTTGAACTCGTAGATGTCACGATTCATCGTGTCAATGCGGTCACGCTTGATGCTCGCAGCCTTGTCCAGGCTTTGCTTCACCGCCTCCGTCTTGGCAAGAGCCTGTTCGGCGTCGTCGACAGACTTGACATAGTCCGACAGGCCCGCCGCGGCAATAGCAGCATTCCACTTATCGTCCCAGGCCTCGAAGGCAGTGCTGGCTGCATCGGCATCGGCCTGCAGACGGCCGAGCGTAGTCGTGCTGCTGTCACGCTGCTTAACCAGTTGAGCCCGACGGGCCTTGGCTCGGTCCGCTTCGGAGGCTAGCTCCTCAGCCTGGGTCAAGGTTGCCGACAGCGTGCTTTGGGGTGGCACCGTGGCACCCGCCAGCTGCAGTTGAGCGACTAAGTCAGCAACGGCCTTATGGGACGCTTCGACCTCCTGCAGAAGAGCTTCTTCCTTCTCCGCCAAGATGTCGAGCGTGGACAGCACCAGCTCACGCTTGGACATCCAGGCCTGCGCATCGACCAGCGCGAGCCCTGGCAGGTCTAGGGAGAGGGTGAGCGCCTCCCATTCCTGGTCAAATGCTGTCAGGTCATCTTCCTTGCGGTCTTTTGTCTGAGTGGCCGCCGTCGCTTCCGCATCGACCCGTTCAACCCGATGCCGCAGGCTTTGCAGTTCAGCAGCATCGGTTGTCGAGCCCAGTTGAGCATCCACGAGTTCGTCGGCCAGGTCAATGGCCGCATCCAGGCCAACTGCTCCGGGCTTGAGCGGGGTTGTTCCGTCTTTGATGGACTTCCACTCGGCATCCCGCCTTTCCCGTGCGGCACGCACATCAGCACCTGTCACGATATGACGTGCCTCGGAGAACTGCTTGACTTCCAGCTGTGCACTGTCAAGTTCGCTCCTAGCGTCCTCGGCGCGGTCCACTGCGGTATTGAATTCCGACTCCAGCCGCTGGCGCTTCGTCACCAGGCTCGTCAGCCGCTCAGGCGAAGGGACCGACATCTGCTGGAGGGCTTCTATCGACCGTCCCCACCGCCCCAGGCCCGCTTGCGCTGCGTCCAGCGCGCGCTGTGCCAACGTCACTGCATTGTTCAGCTTCGTCTGGGCTGCAGCGGTATTCCGATGAGTTTGAGCTTCCGATAGAGCGCTGCGAAGGGCTGCTGAGACCTCCGGGACGGCTACTTTTTCAAGTTCTTCCTCGGCCTCATTCAACTCGGCCTTCTTGTCATCAACACTCTTCGCTGTAGAGTTTTTGCGCTGCAGCAGACCACTGTGCTCGTTAACCAAGCGTTGAAGCTCTCGTATTGTCAACTGCGCAGGCAGCCTAGCGCGCAGCGCTGCCTCATCCTCCATGTTGGGCCAGCCTAGCTCAACGGCGGCAGCGCGTGCCAGGTCCAAGCAGCGGTCGACCTCGGCTTGTTGGGTCACCAAGTCTGCGTAGTGATTCCGAACGCTCTCGCCGAATGCTGCTAAGCCTTGTATGTCATTCCTGACGGCAAGTACGTTCGGGTCGAAGATGGCCTCGTCACGCTGTTTCGTGAGCTTCTCAACGGTATCCTCACGCAGTCGAAGCGTCGTTTCAGCGAGAGACAGGTCGCGCTCCCCTGAGCTGTGAGTCTCCGAGGCATCTGCCGGTAGCTCCAGCACGTCGCCCAACTCGTCCAGCTCGGCGAGCTTCTGCTTCAGCTCAACAACCGTCGGGGCAAGCCGCCGCACCCGCTCCAGCTTCAGTCTTGTCGCCTGCAGGGCTCCCTTGCGTTCCGTCGCCGCGGCGATTCGCGCGTCGACGTCGTCAAGCGCAGATCGAGCGTCTGCCCAGCTCTTGGTGCGAACAGTGGCGGCCTTCAGGTCCTTGTTGGCCTGGTCAAACTGGTCGCTGGCCACGTAGTACGACCGGCCACTGGAATGCCGAGAGGCCCAGAGCTTATCGGCCTCTGCGACGAGGCCGTCTTTAACCTTTCCCAGGCCGGCGATGCCAGCCGCAGACTGAAACAACATCTGGCTGACATCGTTTGAGGCGTCAAGGATCGCGTCGCCGCCCGTGACCAGTTGCGTATGGCTAAGCCCGAACATCGTCTCGAAGAAGGCGCGGTCTGTTTGACCCATGAACGGCATAAGGGCGTTGTCCTGCAGAGGAACGTCTGCAACTGAGCGCAGCGTGTTTTTGTTTCCCTTGGTGCGGATAAAAGCAAGATCCTCGTCACCTTCTGATACCGTGGCAGCGAGTCGCAGGTCCGACTGCTGGTGAATGAACGCCATCGAGGGATAGCGCGTTGGGAAGCCGAAAAGCAGGTCGGCGATGGCCCCTCGGACCGTAGACTTGCCTGCCTCGTTGGGGCCGATGATGAGATGGAAGTCGTGCTCGGCCTTGGGCAGCGAGATGTCTGTGTCTGTGAACTTCCCAAAGCGGACCAGGTTCAGGTTCTTCAATCGCATGGCTCACTCCGCCTGGGCCAAGTGCGCCAGCAGGCCGGGCGCGATGTCGTCAATGAGCTCCCTCAAGTCACCCTTGCGGATTTGCTCAATGAGCGGCACCAGTGACTGTAGGTCCAGCGGCGTCTTGGCTGCGAACGGCGCCAAGACAGCCCGCAACTCTTCATTGAAGTTGACGTCCGTGGACGCCTCATTGAGGATCGCCTGCAGGTCGGTGAAAGCATCATTGCGCTCATGAAGCTTCGCAGCATCGACGATGGGCTGCGTCTCGATGCGGACTTTCTCGAGCCAGAGGCGCTCGTTGCCGATGCCCGCGATCTGCGCGAGCACCTCATGGCGCAGCTGAGCCTCGAGTCCAAAAAGCTCACCGTGGGCCTTCGTTTTCCCCGTGACGGTAATGCGCGCCGCACGGGGCACCTCGCCGTCGGTATCGAGGAGTGTTTCCAAACCCTGCCCGATCTTGCGCACTACCTCCTCAAGGTTCTCGCAGTCAGCGGCGTCTACCGTCAAATGCTCCCAGCGCAGGACGTCGATGAAGATGCGCTCTACCTCGACGGCGCCTGCCTCATCCACCGAAACCAATACCGCGCCCCGCTGGCCGCGCTCGCGGACGTTTCGCCCCTGCAAGTTGCCCGGAAAGACGATGGTCGCGGCCCCCGTCCATTGCTCGAACTCGTGGACATGGCCGAGCGCCCAGTACTGGTAGCCCTTCGCCTGTAGCTCGTCGATGGTGCAGGGCGCATAACTCGCATGGGTTGCGTAGCCCTCAAGCGCCGTGTGGAGTACACCAATGTTGAAGTAGCCAGTGATCGGCAACGGGTATCCCGTGACAAGGTTGGCGACGATGTCGCGTTGTTTAAAACTCTGCCCATGCAAGGCAACGCCCAGGGCGTCGTTCTTGAAGGTCTGCGGCTTGCTGGCGCCGAAGGTGTGCACGTTGTCCGGCAGCTCCAGTTTCTTTGTCATCTCGCTTTCGGCGTCATGGTTGCCAAAGAGCACATATACGGGGATGCCGACGCGCTTCAGGCGCCCCATCTCCTTGCAGAAGAAGATACCTGTGTTGTAGTCGCGCCAGGAGCCATCGTATAAGTCGCCTGCGATGACCATGAAGTCGACGGCCTCATCAATGGCTCGGTCGACTAGGACTGTGAAGGCGTCGCGTGTAGCGCTGCGGAGCTGATCGGCGGGGGCGTCCGGGTAGGCGGAAAGCCCATTGAGCGGGCTATCCAAATGGATGTCTGCTGCGTGGATGAACTTCATCGCTAACCTTCCAGTAATACGTTTTCTGAAATGCCCTGGATTTTTTAGAATCGGCACGATGGCAACGGAGCCTTACTCAATCGCCGACGGGGCTCACACACCTTCACAACCATCGTTCACACCGAATAACTCACTGCGTGGAGGAGCCGCGCGGACGGCAAATTGTGGGCGGCCCTACTCGGGGATTGGCTGTACTTCATCGGGTGAGAACCATTTACTCTTGCTAGCGTAGGCAAGCGCTTGATCTGCATCTCTCGCCCACAACACCAGGGCCAAGCTCTCCTCTGCCCGGCTGCATGTCACGTAGAGAAGACGAAGGGTTCGGTCAATTGACGTCTCCTTTTGAGCTTCCACGTTCTCAATATCCGATTTCCCTAAGGGCGCGCCAAACAGCCTGTCGTAGGCGAACAGCGTGCCGCCGGCATCCTCGTCATCCATGACCACCATTACATGCTGAAACTCTGAGCCTTTGACCACCTGGTGGGTCGCGAGATGCGACTTGCCGCTCAGGTATGTCTTGAACCTACGCAGTTGCGCCCACGGTGAGGAAAAAAGGCCGTGCCACCCTCTGGCGATTCGATCCTCCTCGCTTTCCGGCTGCCGAGGCCGCGGTGCTTCAGGAACCGGGCGGGTATCGTTGAACGCTGCGACGAGCCGTCGATCCAGTTCGAACAGGCCGCTTTGAAGAATCGGCGCTACGACCTCGCGAACGATTGCTGAGGGGTTGCAGCAGGCAGCTACAAAGTCGTTTATGGCCTGGTGATAAGTCTTCAGGAGCTGGACGCGGGCGTCGGTATCCACAGGGAGCTGGGTGAGTCGGCCGTAGCGATGCAGTACATCGGTGACCTGAACGTCTGGTGCGAGTCCAAGATCGTCGATGCAGTCAGCGAGGTCCATCACCTCCTTTAAGAGTCCCTGAGTCACTGCTGGCCCGGTCGTTTCCCCGGTTGCATCCGGCTTGACAGAGTCTGGATCGAGGAGTGCCAGAGCGTCGAAGGCCTGCAGGAAATCGCCCCGCCGCGCGACCAGTCTGTGTTCAAGGGCCAATACCTTGTGTCCGTGGTTGCTGGGCTGCCAACCTTCAATACCTGTCGCATCCGACATCGCAGACTCGCACAATCCTTCACGCCTGAGCTTCTCCTCGGGAGACGCCGTCGTGCTGCCGATGAAAACTCGCACCAAACCACCCGACTTTTCCTTGCGAGGATGTTGGCGAACCGCCTTCTTGGATTGGGTCCGTCCTTCCAAATCAGAGTCCCAAATCTCGTTAATGAGGTCAACGATCCGACGCTGGCTCCGATGGTTCATCTCCAGCTTTGGGGTCGCCCAACCCTTGGGAACCAGGCTGGGAAGGTCGGCATGTCCGTCCATGTATATGCGCTGCCGGTGGTCACCGAGCAAGCCCAGCATCAACCGAGAAGGGTCCTCCGCCACCGCCTCTAGTAGAGCATCGAGCACACCTTTCATGGTGTCCTGGGACTCGTCAATCAAGATGACTGGATGCTGGTCCCGAAGGATGCGGCGCAGGGTAGGCTTCTCCTTCAAAAGCCACGCCGCCACGGCAAGAACCTGAGGGTGGCTCAGGGCTCCCTCACCGAGGCGCTTCCGATCCGCGCTGTACTTGAACTCTTGGGCGGCTGCATAGCCTGCAGCCTTTGCCTCCAGGCCCGCAATAGTCTCCACGTCTTTGTCGGTCGGCTTGCCGCCCCTACGACCACTCGCGGCAATCCTGGCCTTCTCAAGCGCGACAGCGTTTAGCGCCAGGAGCGCGTCGCGGATGTCGTCGTCGAATCCAGCAATCAAGTCCCAACAAAAGGAATGGATGGTCGCGACCTGCGTAAGATCGTTGATACCAAGTCGGCCGGTGATTACCAGCGCGGCGTTCTTCGTGTAGGTGATGACACGAATAGTTTGAGCGCGCGCCCTCAACTGGCGAGCGAAGCTAAGGTCTGGGTCATCTACTGCGGTGTTTGGGCCTAGGACGCCTTTCGGTCCGATGCCAGTGGCCTTGCGCAGCACGCCTACTAGCGTCCTCGTCTTTCCGGAACCCGCCCCGGCGAAGAGGAAGAAGCTCTTCGGTGGCGTGCTCGTCACATAGCCGAAGATTTCATCAACTACGCCAGCGTCGCGCTCGTTGTCGTCCGTGTTTAGGCCAGCCATCAGAGTGGCCCTTTCTTGGAAGTTGACAACTCAGCGTCTAGCCAGTTCAGTGCGTCGGCGATGTACGCGGGGCAATCCACCTTGGCACCCATGCTGATGCGTTCAAACATGGTTGCGGAGAAGTCCCCCTTGTTGAATCCGTCCCGCAGCAGCGCGTGAAGCTTGATGCAAAGTGCTTTAGGGTCGGGCGTGGCCACGACAGCTTTCGCCACGGCAGCGAGAGCCCCAACCACCTTCGGCTGAGGCGCTTCGCCTGCTACAGGCTTCTTGCCCTTGTCTTCTCCAATCTGCTGAAACCAAGCAAGGTTGGTGAGTACAAGAGAATCCTCAAACGAGCTTGGCCAAGGGCCATCCTTCGGGATGGGGGTCTGCCATGCAAACCGCACTCGCCCACCATTTCCGTTGCTCCATGTATGGTCAACATCACCCGGCTCTGCCATCAGATGCAGTTGCTTCTTCTGGGGATGCCAACCATTGAGGGTGTCGTTTCCGCACTCCAGTTGCGTGGCATCCTCAATCGCAGCCGCCTTTCGAACAGTCTTTTCGTCTTCCTGCGTCAACCGCACAGGGTCAATGTCGGTGATGACGACAGTGGGAATCCCAAGCCGTTCAACCAGAGGGCGGAGACGGTGCGCGTGACGGCCTCCAAGGTCGAGGAACGAGATGTAGCGCTTGTCGAGTTCGGGGAATTTTTCTTGAATGAAGAGCGGCACCAGCATTCGCTCAGCTGCACCTTCAACGAAAATCGCGGCGTCGGCAAACAGCAGGTCCGTGTGCTGCACGCGGAAATACCGCTCCGCGAACTTCCGGGTCTCTTGGTCGGTCTCAAATACCGTGGCCAAGTCAATGACTTCTGAGCATGGCATCGCGCCCATCACAGTCGTTGGAATCCGACGGACGTATCGTAGCCGATCAAATTTCTCGGCGTGGGCAAGATGACTCGCATGCGTGCTGATGATGAGTTGGCTTCCCAAGTGGCCGTACTCGGGGGCAGTTGGCGTGATGAGCTCTGTCGCGCGTTGCGGAAAGATGCGCTGCACTTGGACGTGTAGATGGGCTTCTGGCTCCTCTACAAGGACAAGATGTACGGCTGCAGGGCTGCCCTCGGATGGTTTCAGCCTGGATTCTCGGTACGAGACCAACTGGTAGCTCAACGACTGCAGGTTTTGGTAACCCAAGCCAATCGAGTATTCGGGGAGGAAGATACCCGCTTGCTCGTCACCTAGGCGGTATTGCACCGCGGTGCTGTGGTCGAGCAAGTCCCCAGTCTGGATGCGAGTCCTGAAGTGAATTTCCTGTGGATCATGAAGAGTGGGATAGCCAAGCTTCTTCACGTCCTCGATAGAAGGGGTCAACGCATCTTTGATGCGTGCGTCCAGGTCGACCTGGGCGTTGGCGATAGCCTCGATCAGCGCTGGCTGATGTCCTTGGCTGCTCGTCGCAACGTTCAAGTGCATCTTTGCGTACTTCAACAGTTGAGTTGAGAACAGGCCGACTCGATGCGTACCAGAGCTTGATCGTGACTCGGCTTCCTCAGTTCCCAAACCACGTTGCGCCGCCACGAAGTCGACGCGAAGCAGCTTTGCGAGCTTGGTTCGGTCAATGGCCGCTGCCTTGGGAGACAAGTCCTGCTGCGCGGCAGGCGGATTCTTGGCGAGCGGTCCAAGAGTTGGGTCGAGCTTGTAAACGACGACTTTTCCTAGCTCTGCGGGGTGCTGAAGCCAGTAGTCGATTAGGTCGGCGGGCCAAGCATGAGCCTTCTTGTCGAAGTCCTTCACCGGATGGCGGGCCTCCCGGAAACGCCAAGCGAGGCGTTGAAGTTCGTCAACCGAAGATGCAGGTTCGAGTCGAAGACGGACGCCTACCGCGCCGCCGTTCCAGCTCAAGGATGTGATGAACGGGGCGACGACGTTGTATGACCCTGCTTGGGCGTCAAACCACAGGTCCATAGTTGGCATACAGGCCAGAAGCTTGGTCACCTGCTCCGCCCACTTCTCGACATCGCCCGCGGCCGACGCTGGGTCCTCCGACAACGTCTCCCACTCAGCGCCGAGCGCCTTCAAAGCTGGCCACTGATTCAGACTGATGTCAAATGCACCGAAGACCTGGCCCGCGGCAAGGAAGTTTCGAATAGCAGTCAACAGAGATGTCTTCCCGCTATTGTTGGCACCGACCAAGATGGTGGTCTTCTTGTCGACCTTGACTTGGGTTTGAGCCAGACGTCGGAACCGGCTGAGCTCGATGCAGGCTAGGCGGACGCTGGGTGTTGAAGAGCATTTCTGAGGCTGTGCGCTCATCCACATTCCTTAAAAGGTTCGAATTCGTGAAGTTACGCGCTCAGGCTCCGTGTCGGTTCGAGGCTCTGAGCAGCGCTTAGCGTGCCTCATGACGGAGACTGGTGTAGCGAGCGAACGGACTTGATGCGCATGTCGATTCCTCCTGAATGGTCTGTCTTGAAGTGGGCGCGGATTTGTGGTCTTGTATCGAACCGCTAGTCAAGCGGACTTTGCTGAAGTCGAAGGCTCTTTGGGGATTGCCAAAATCAACGAACGAATGGATTCAGCACAGCCAGGGGCAGTGTTGTTCTTGGACAAGTTCAATAAGCATTGAGACCTGTGCTGCTGGAAAGCTGAAGCTCGTCGTACAAACATACCGGCAACTCCCGATTGTTCTTGAATCGCTTGTCTGGCCCGCCCTTTTTGTTCACGTAGCGCCAAGTGCGATCAATCACTTGTGCGTCTCTTGGTGGAGATCCATCTTCGATAAAGCGAATCGATTTGCCTGTGAGAACAGCTAGCGCCTGCTCATCACCAGCGTGCAGTTCGTCCATCTTGCATTCTTGGCACTGTTGCTCAGAAAATCGTCAACAGGTTCTTAGCGCCCGCTCAATGACATAGGGTATCTCGAGGGCCGACAAACTTCCCCGTAGTCTCCTCCTCAGGCATCCACCACAACTTCGCCTCCGGGATAGGACGAGCGTCGCCGTAGGGAACAAGGATCACGCCATAGCAAGGCGCAAGATCCTCGGGCTTCGCTCGACTCAGACCCTCCGCTGTGGACCAAGATCTGGCCTTGGTAAGTGCAATGAACCCCTGCTCATCAATCAGACGCTGGAATGCGCCGCTGTTCGCAACAACGACGGCAGTGCTGCCATTCAACGACAAACGCCACGGCTCCTGCATCGCGTGTGTGTGGCCGTAGACGAACACTCGCATCTTCGTGAATTCGGTCAGTCGCGATTTCAGATGCTCGCGCAACTGCCAGGACAGTGGCACGAGCGTATCCCTGACAAGCGCACCCAGAGTTGCCGGCCGACAAAGAGTCCACCCGTCGTTGCTGTTCGCGGCGGCGAGATCGCATAGGCCCCGTACCTCTTCGTCAGTCAAACTCTTCTTGTCGGAGGCAAGAAGGTCAAGCTCCTTGCGCAAGGAGGCAGCTTGCGCGTCAACAGCCATCAGCTCCTTCCGAAATGGATCGCCGGACGGCAAGGCCGCAGCAAAAAGCCGATGCCCGGACTTGCGCGCCACGCTTAGGTGCCACTTTTTCTCGGGCGGTTCATTCCTCGGCGCCCCGAGAAACGCGGTCTTCTGAACTGCTGACGTTTCGAATAGGTTGAAGGCAAGAAAACGGGCGAGATCCGTCAGAGAACCCCATGCACCGCGGTCGGCCATTCTGAAACGCACGCCTGCCGACTCCGGGCTCAGGTTGTCGATGATTGGATACTGTGCCTCCTGCTCATTGAACAGACGTTGCACGAAGCGCTCGCCCCACGGGCGCACAACATAGGTCTTGTCTTGTTCCAACCGCACGGGAGGCTTCGGCCAGGTCTCGTATCGGTTAACGTCAGCGCCGATTTGGTGCCCGTGTTCCACCACCACGGCACCATCTGCCGAGGCCCAGATGCCCGATCGAACAAGCAGCACACGCCCCTTGTCCGCGCGGAGGGGCCTAGCGAACGTATGCCACACCCGATCAAGCAGGAGCGCGGCGTCGTGGTTTCCGGGAATCAAGTGCACGCGGTTGTCGCCGCGCTCGGCAAATTCTGCTAGCACGCCTAACTCCTGCGCGTGCGCGAGCACTACGGCATCAGCGATGGTCACCATCTCATCGACTGTGCAACCCAAGTCGGCCGACAGGCCTACACACTTCACATGCTGCGGCGGTTGCCAAAGCTCGAAAAGGTCCCCCGCTATCACAAGGTCGACCGCGTGGTTGCCGCGTTGCGACAGATCATCCAGAAAACCTTTCAACGCCCGGGGCCAGCGGAAGTCTTCAGTGGGCGCCCATGCGCCGCCGTCAACGCGGCCCAAGCCCATGTGGTGGTCGCTAATCACGGCAAGGTAGCGCCCGTTCGCGGCGCTTCCCTCCGCCCGTCCGACTTGGTCCTGAGCTACAGCCACCATACTGAATACCATGCCGGCCAGGGCTGCTGCAAGCATGTTCCAAACGCGCATACCGTCCTCCTTTGTTTCAGTCCGCGCAAAGGCGGATACTTGGGTCACCAAGGAGCACGAACTCCAAGCCCATCTCGTAGAAATCCTTGCCTTGCTTTTTGAACCACGCCGCCGTCGCCTCCCACGCTTGAACGTAGAGATCGGCAATGGTTGGAGTCTGGTTGTTATCGTGTGCAGCGCGGACTTGGCGTATGAAGTTAAGGGCGAGCAAGGTTCCGAAGTCTGCGTTCACCGGAAACGGCGTTACGATCATCGAATCGACGTTTAGCCTGTTCAGCTTGTCGATCAGCTTGAAGGCCAAGGCGCCGCTGCCGCCGGCAGAACAGGCCGAGAGTAGCGCGATGCTGCCGGGCCTGAACGGCCGCCTCAGGGATTCGCTATCAAGCCGCGCCGGCACATCGTCGAACCATAGCTGCCCGTCGGCGTGATGCGAGAGCACGACGATGCCTTCGGCGCGCGACTCGCGCGCTGCGGTGCTCTTGTTAAGTCGCTCGCCAAGAGCCTGGATAGTGCGCGCGAATCCGAAGCGGCTTAAGGGCTCCTGCTCACCGGCACTAAAATTTTTGAGCTCCGCTTCCACTTTGTCGTCCAGACCCTTCAGAACTGACGGAATGCCCAGCGTCCAGGGGTCGATGCAAACCTTGCCGCCATGGAAGCGCTCTCTTGGAAGAGGTTGTACGGTGACGAAGGGCTTGTTCAGGAAGGGTTGCTCACTGCGCGCCGACAACAGCCCGAGTGGTATATAGCGCAGCGCATCAACGGCAACGGCGTGCCGCGCCAGCACTACCGCCTTACCTTCGGACTCGTTGATCAAGCGTGCCATCGCGCTGTCGGCCTCAAGGGCTATGTTGCCGTACACGTCAGGCATGCGCGCCGTAAACAATTTTCGACGCAGTGTTGCGGCTACGTCGGCGTAGGGGCTCGCTTTGGCCCCAGGGGGCGCGTCCACGGCCGCCGTGCGGGCATCCGCAATCTGCATAGGTAGCTGGGTCTCTTTCTCTACGTACTCCTGAATCGATGATTCCGTTCGCCATGCATAGACCCCCCCGGAGCGACCGGTCGCGCGGGCCTTAGCGAGCGCACGACGGTCGACGAACCACACGATGCTGCCCTCATCGCGCGCATTAGGGTTAACTTCAAAAATGTGAAAGACGGCATCCGCCTCCTGTGCCCCTTTCGGGTCGGCACGGGACGCGATCGATAGTGCGAACTCTGCACCCGCCTGTAGGCGTCCTTCCGTCGGACAGGTGTGATCAGAACCCACTTGGAAATCGTAGATCAGGTGATCGAGCGGGCGAATGCCCGCGCCGTCCCAGACAGAGATGGCGACCGACCCGCAGCCTTTGGCTACCGCGGCAACGGTAAGCGACATTTGGCCTGCACTCACCTTGCGTCGGTATTCTCCTGCGCCGAAAGTGCCTGCCTGCCAACGTTTCTGCTCGTCTGCGTCGAGACCGACCTGCTGAAGCCTTCCCACCGACACCCTCAGCGGCCGTTCTAACCCCTTCTCCGCGGAATTCGGCTCAATAGCCCCGCCTAGAAACATCAGGCGGATCGTAAAGCTCACTTCGTTCTCAGCCTTATCGAGCTCATCCCTCACTCCCGAGCTGACTGCGACAGCTGCGGCCGCTTTCCTCGACAACGCTGCCATGTCGAGCACGAATCGGTAGTCCTTACCCAGCTCCAGTCGCTCTACGACCTTGTCGTCGCGTTGGAACCAAGCGTTCCACTGCGGCTTGCCCGCAGCTGTCAAAGGTGGATTGCCCGAGCCGCCACCGCTGGCTGGTGCTGGTGCTGGTGCTGGTGCTGGTGCTGGTGCTGGTGCTGGTGCTGGTGCTGGTGCTGGTGCTGGTGCCGGTGCTGGTGCCGGTGCCGGTGCCGGTGTTGGTGTTGGTGTTGGTGTTGGTGCCGGTGCCGGTGCCGGTGCCGGTGCTGGTGCTGGTGCCGGTGCTGGTGCTGGTGCTGGTGCCGGTGCTGGTGCTGGTGCTGGTGCCGGTGTTGGTGCCGGTGCCGGTGCCGGTGCCGGTGCTGGTGCTGGTGCTGGTGCTGGTGCTGGTGCCGGTGTTGGTGCCGGTGCCGGTGGTGGTGCCGGTGCCGGTGGTGGTGCCGGTGCCGGTGCCGGTGCCGTAGCATAGAGTCGCCGAATGTCCGACCATCGCTGAGACTCTAGACGTAAGCTCGCAGCGAATTGTTCCTGGCCGCGCGGTTCGACGTCGAAGCCGAGCTCGGCAAACCGCTGCTTTAAGGCCGGATCGCGTAGCACTTCAGTGACCGCACTTTCTAGTTGTGCAATGGTCGACGCTGGCGTGCTCCTTGGTGCCATCAGACCCACCAAGTTGTCCAGCGTGACTTGCCCTTCGCCAGACTCAGCGAAGGTCGGCACGTCCGGTAGTAGGCTCGACCGACTTGTTGACGTCACGGCCAGCGGTAAGAGCCGGCCTTCTCGGATGTCGGGGAGCGCCGCCCCTAAATCGATCAAGGCAGTGTCGACTTGACCGCCCATTACATCGATGATTCCGGACGCAGACCCACGGTAGGGAATGACCGTGAATTCCGCTTTTGCAGCTTCCTTGTAGATGTTGGTGACAAGGTAAGTAGGAGAACCCGCTGCCCCGACGGTGGCAACAGTCACTGCTTTGCTACGCGCGAGCTCGTTCAACTGCCTGAGCGTGCGGGCTGGCAGACCAGGTTTCGCTACCAGCACGTATGTCGAAGTGGCAACCTGGCTAATGGGCAATAGGTCCTGCGCCGGCATGTATGGAAGGCGTGGCTCCAGCGCCGGCTGGATAGCCAGACCCTGGTTCGTTCCCAACAACAGCGTGTGTCCGTCGGGCGCACTTCTGGCAACGCTCATGCCGCCTACCGTGCCGCCACCACCAGGGCGGTAGTCGATCAGCACGGGCTTGCCCAAGCGCTCCTGCAGATGCGTTTGAAGTTCCCTCGCGATTGCATCCAATAAACCACCAGGCGCAGCGGGGACGACGAGGACTACGGGCTTGCTCGGAAACGGCTGCGCATGCGTCAACGACGCCCACAAAGACACGCCCAGCAACGCCAGGATGAGAAGTTTACGCATGGCCCCCCCTATCCAGTCACTTCATCTTGTTGGTGGGAACAAATACTATGAGCTATCGAGCTCCACGTAAACGGCGGAATTACCAAAGTCCTGAGTGAACCCTGCAAGCTGCGATGATGGATGAGTAAGCAGTACCGCGCAGAGATCGACCGCTCACGCGCGCCCTGGGACGTCCCGATCAAGTAAGTACACATCGACACCCGAGACAGGAAGTGTCAACAGAGTCATGACCTGGGGACGGTGTGTACAAACTTCTGCCACGGGAGCAGCCCGTCGATCTGGTTTTTAAGGAAGACCCAGCACTAACCGAAGACAACAGCCCCAACAATAGCGTTCCCAACAAGCTGCCCCGCAAGAACGCCGTACGAGCCTCAGTAGAACGCGCCGAATTGCACAAGGGGGACCGTGCCGATGGTCGCGCGACTCCAGTTCGCAGCCGCAGAGAACAACGGTCTGCGCAATACGTTGAATGTGGGCAGCGCCACGAGCTGCAACCCAATCAGCGTCCAGACTGCTCCACCGGTCGAACAAAAGAACATCACGAGATCGTGGGCAGCTAGCGTGAGATGAACAATGGTTGAGATCAGTCCCGAAGAGGCTGTTAGCAGCAAGGACCAATGACCCCAAAACCGAGGGCGAGTGCGACACCCCAGCGAACAGTTGACTGAACATGGTCGTAGAGCCCCAAGATTCTGACCAATTTCGGGCGCGATCACCCCCGGCAAGGCAAAGAATGCGTCGAATGTAAGCTGCATGATGCGGTCAATCACAGTCGATCCGGCCAGATTCTCGGGGCCGAATGCCGCTGCCACCGCTGGCGCGAGATTGCTCACAATGGTCGGAACGGCTCAGACCATCACACCTCGCAACCCGGCAAGCGAGTCAACCAACCGGTTCACTTGTACCAGCTTGCGCCTGCTGAGGAATGCCAATCCCATCAGAATCGCCCCCGGGACGATTCACTGTGTCAACAATGCTGTTGAGCGCGGCCCGTCTAAGCTTCGTTGTCGGACAGTTTTCCAGTCGACGCAAGATGAATGGGGCGGACGTTGCTAGGCTGGTTGATGCGCCACGGGCAGCGCCGTGCCTGCAGCCATCGATCGCGCGCAAACCGATCGATGCTGACTTTGTCTCCCGCCTGGTTTCCGCCCAGAACATGGTAGGCACCATCGTCCTCGCCAACGTAGATACCGACGTGCCCTTTGATACCTTTGCGCTTGCCGCGCCAAAAAACCATCACGTCTCCCAGCATCGGCACTTCGGCAGGAGTGCCCCAGTGTTGCCAGTTGCGCGCCAAGAGCGCGTTTCCCCTAGGGGTGTTCTCCCACCCGGCCTGTCCCGCAACGTAGGCCATCGCAAGGCCGCACCAGGCGGTGGCATCGTCCACGTACACTTTTCCCAAACCAACCTCTTTTGCCCAAGCCAGGATGGTGGGGTTCGATCCAGGCCCCTTGTCCTCCTCAGTGCCGAAGACCTTGATGAACTCCGTGAGAATGCGAGGGCCCGGTTCGTTGTTGAGCCACGCGTAGGCTGAAGGCAGAGGGTTGCTCATGAAAGTCTCCAGGGTTGGCGTTCGACAGATGCATGTCTATCCATGGGATGCTATGCCCGACTCATTGCTCGCGCCAAGCATTAAATTGCCAGTGTTGCAGACGGACCGGCAAGCCGTGAGTGGCTTGGCCACACGCGTAGGCGGACCCTTCCTCTCCATGAAGATGCTGGCGGGTCTCACCGATTGGGTGTGGCGGTGCATAAAAGGAGCGCATGAGCAGCCTGGAAAGCCGTCAGTGGGATTCAGTTTGCACCGTGGTATCACTGCAAACCAAATCACCGATTATTTTCGCCATTGCCCGCAAACCCAGTGTTGACAAGGCTTTCGCGCTCCTGGATGATGAGTCACATGTCCCGCCACACCGCCTTCATATCCACGGTCTCGATAGTCGTACGCACGGCCGTCGCGCGGTGTCTGGTACCCGGTTGAAGACCTAGTTCTCCGATTCCACCAGCCCGCAGTTCACACCGCGGAGTCTGGCCCCCACCGTCAGGCCACCCCCACCGGGCTCCGCAACCAGGAGCCCGCCATGCCTTTCGGATCCCCATCGTTATCTATGCATCCTGTTCCCACCAGTTGGCGAGGGCGGCATGGACTTTGACAACGCTCTGGACCTCTTCAAGCGCACTCTTGCGACCGAGAGAAGCCGTCCCGACGTGCACGCGGCCATGCTGAAGTTGGCGCAGCCTGACACCATCGGCGCAGCGAGTACACAAATCCAGCAGGCCCTGGCCCGTGGCGAGCGGGTCTGGATGACGGCCGATCTCCATCTGTGCCATGCCAATGTGATCCGGTACTGCAACCGGCCCTTCATCGATGTCACGCAAATGAACGAGCACCTGGTCTCCCAGGCCCAGAAGATCAGGGATGGCGAGTGGCTGGTGATTGTGGGTGACCTGGCCATGGGAGACCACCACCTGGCCATGGAGTGGATCCGGCGCATTCCGGGCCGCAAGGTCCTGGTGCGGGGCAACCACGATCTCACTCGAAGTGGTGAATGCCGGTACCTGGCGGAGCGAACCGTCGATGGACAGCGTCCGCTGTTTGATGCCGTGGTGCCTTTCCTGGCCTGGCAGGACGCGCTCGGGCAGAGCGTCTTTGTGAGCCACTACCCGGCGACCGTGGAGTACAGCGCAGGCCGACTCCTGAACTACCACGGGCATTTGCACCGCGAGGTGCTGGAACCCACCGAGACCGCCCACTTCGTGAACGTGGGCTGGGATGTGACACAAGGATTGGTATGCCTCTGAATCCAAAAACCGTCAAACGGCGATCCGAGCCCTCTGGACGAGCATGCATGGATAGCCGCTACCGCTTCCCCTTGCCACCGGAGATGGGGTGGAAGGTGGGGAGCCGCGTGTATTTCTCGCGGAGAGGTCCTGGAAAGGGATTCATGGTCAGCGCCAAACCAGGACCGCTATTGAACGGACGGTTGATCTCAAGTCGGATTCAGCGAGTCAGCTTCACGCCGTCTGCCAAGGTGCGCAGGAAGCCCCGCCGGAGTCGGCCGTGAATCCGTACAACGACCGCCTGGAGCCTTCATGAAACTGCTCGTGTACTCGGACCTGCATCTGGACCTGTGTCCTTTGAAGCTGCAGCTGGACCCCGACTTCCTCAAGACCATCGATGTGGTGGTTCTGGCCGGCGACATCACCGAAGGGACAAGGGGTCTGCCCTGGGCGCGCGAGACCTTCCCGGACAAGGCCATCGTCTATGTGGACGGCAACCACGAGTTCTACGGACAGAACTGGGACAAGCATGTGGATGCCATGCGCCAGATGGCCAGAGAACGGGAGATTCACTACCTGGAGAACGATGCCGTCATGATTGGCGGAGTGCGGTTCCTGGGCTGTGCGCTCTGGACGGACTTTGCGCTGCACGGGATCGACAGCAAGCTGGAAGCGATGAGCACGGCGCGCCAGCGCATGAACGACTACAAGCGGATCAAGATTTCTCCGCAGCCAGAGATGTACTGGCAGCGCAAGCACCGGTTGTTTCCGGCGATGGCCGCGCGTCGGCACCAAGAGAGCAGGCAGTGGCTGGAGGAGCAGTTGGGCCAGGGGGATCCACAGAACACGGTGGTGGTCACCCACCACGCGCCGCATCTGCGGTCGATCCCGGAGGACTTTGCCGAGCATCCGCTGTCACCCTGCTATGCAAGCGACCTGGACTCGTTGATGGGACGGGCCAGCACCTGGATCCATGGGCATATCCATGACAGCGTGGACTACCAGCTGCGGGGGACCCGAGTCGTTTCCAATCCCAGGGGGTACAGGCTCGGGGGTGGAGGAATGGAGAACCTGGAGTTCAGGGAGGATTTTGATGTGAGAGTGGACTTTCAGCGATGAAAACAAGAAAGCCATTGAGTTCCGCCTCCTGTGGCGCAAGGCTCAATAGCTTCGGCTATCGTCAAACACTCGGTACACGACGTCTCTTCGTCTTGTCTGCTTGCTATCTATCAGGTCATACATGCAACCATCAAATTTTGAATTGCTGCTCAGCTACCCTGAGGCAAAAAAATACATGCGCAAGCGATTTCCGTTCGGCTGGATACGCTCGGAAGTTGCGGGGACTGGTGAGCCATTCTTTAGGCAGCTTGGAAGCGACATGAAGCACTTTCACGAAATGCGGGCTCGTATCCGAAAAAGCCTTTCCGAAACAGAGAGTGCTCAAGCTGCCGCAGCTCTAAACTGGTCGAGCTTTCTCAAGCCGCGTGTTGAGATCCTCGATTTCTGGTTGAGTTTCCTCACCGCACTTGGTGCCGTTGCGAGTGCTGGCTTTGCGCTGCTGGCTTTCCAGGAGCAGGCGCAGAACCATTCCTCGATTTTTCACGGCAGTGTGGCGGCGGTGATAGCTGCGATTGTTATCGTATTCAACTTTGAATTGAATCGTCGCAAGTCCTGGTACAAATATCTCATCTCTCATCTCGACGCCATCAAGTGAGTCAAGGCATCTGCTCAAGCTGATGGCTTTTGGCGGGTGCTTCGCAAGAGTCAAACAGTTGAGTCTGTATGTGCGCTATTTGGTCTCAAAGCCCAAGGTAAGCTGCTGGATCGATTTGTCCTTCACGAGTGCGACTACTTGCTGGTACACAATGGGATCGTTCGCCCGAATCCACGAAACTGCTGCCTTGCAATTGACATGAATACTGCTTCTGGTGCACTCGGGGTGGGTAGCAACGTAGTCGTGGATCTTACGGATTGCCATCTCTCTTTTTCGGTCCAGCCTACTGGCCTGCAAGAAGTCACCGGCGCTGGTGCCTAACAGGCTGAAGAAATACCTCCCACGCATCCAGCCCAGCAGCCCAACCCCCGGTAAGCTCACCGGAGCCTCCCACATCACTTGACCTTGACCCCCATGCGCGGCGCCGACACCTTCACCGAAAGC
>NZ_JBUDZG010000012.1:0-128995 GCF_054950075.1 Acidovorax sp. Q11
ACAGGCTTTCGGTGAAGGTGTCGGCGCCGCGCATGGGGGTCAAGGTCAAGTGATGTGGGAGGCTCCGGTGAGCTTACCGGGGGTTGGGCTGCTGGGCTGGATGCGTGGGAGGTATTTCTTCAGCCTGCTAGGGGCGCAACCCGACAAGCATTTTGGCGGTGCGGAAGCGTCGGTTTCCCGATCTGCCGAGATTTCTGTGATTTAAATTAATTGACTGCCGTGAGTGTTGCTATGGTGTTTTGAGGGAGTATTTTTTAAATTTCTTTAAGTGTGGATCGTCGATTAAATTCTTTTAATACGTCGAATTCGGTGATTTCTCTTGCGTATGCTTTTTGCTGAAGGTTGCGGCAGACATGTGCATCATTCATTGATGAATATTTTTCTGAAGATTTGCTTTTGAAATAGATTTTTTCCATTCCAACTTTTGCACCATCGGCCATAACTTTCCCTGCAGCTAGGCAGCCCCATTTGTGCCATTCGGCCACTTGTTTTGTGGATGTTTTGATGTGGAATGAGTAATTTTCTTTGAACATTCCCCCATCTTTCTCTCTGATTGCAGTGCAGTGAGTAGGACTATTTGGAAAGACACTGTTAATGGATTCTGCAATTGCGTAGCAGGTTCTGTCGCCAGCGGTAAGCGCTGCAATTTGCTGTTCGGGTAATGTGGTGAACGGGGGTATTTTTTCTTCGCCGCAGCCGATCAAGAGTAGCAAATAAATAATGATTAAGTATTTCATTTTTCAAAAACTAAATTAGCTTTCAAGTATAAGTTGCAAATCTTCTTTCCACATTGATCATGTGTGTGTCGTCTGCAGCGAGTAGCGCCCTCCTTCTTTTGATCACTAAACGGACCTAAAGCTATCTATTTTTTGGCGCGCCTTCGTATCTATCGCAAACGCCTCTCCGTATTTCTCCGCCAGTTCATCCGCTCGCTGCAAGAACGCCTCAACGCCCGCCCCATAAACGAACTGCATCGCCCCCCCCGTCCACGCCGGAAACCCGATCCCAAAAATCGACCCGATGTTCGCGTCATGCACGCTGGTCAGCACGCCCTCGGCCAGGCAGCGCGCGGTCTCAATGGCTTGGCGATAGAGCAGCCGGTCCTGAATCTCCTGCACGCTCCATTCCACGCCGGGCTTTTCGAACAGGGGTTTCAACTCCGGCCACAGGTGCTTCTTGGCGCCTGCGGGGTAGTCATAGAACCCGCCACCACCCGCGCGGCCGGGGCGCTTCAGCTCCTTGACCATGCGCTCCACCAGCAGTTCGCCGGGCGTGGCGGTGTAGGTCTTGCCTTCGGCCGCGTAGTCGGCGCGGGTCTGGTCCAGCACGTGCACGCTCAGCGTCAGCGCGGTTTCATCCAGCACGGCCAGCGGGCCCACGGGCAGGCCGGCCTGCATGGCGGCGTTTTCAATCGCGGCGGCGGGGATGCCTTCGCCCAGCATGGCGGCGCCTTCCATCACAAAGGTGCCGAAAGTGCGGCTGGTGTAGAAGCCGCGTGAGTCGTTGACCACGATGGGCACTTTGCCCAGGGCCTGCACGTAGTCGAACGCGCGGGCCACGGTTTCGTCATCGGTCTGCTTGCCCCGGATGATCTCCACCAGCTTCATCTTGTCCACGGGGCTGAAGAAGTGGATGCCGACAAACTTCTCGGGCCGGCGGCTGGCCGTGGCCAGGCCGCTGATGGGCAGGGTGGAGGTGTTGCTGGCAAAGAAACCGCCGGGCGCCAGCTGCGGCTCGGCCTCTTGCGTGACTTTGGCCTTGAGGTCGCGGCTTTCGAACACGGCTTCGATGATGAGGTCGCAGCCCGCCAGGTCGGCCGCGCTGGCGGTGGGCGTGATGCGGGCCAGCAGGGCCTGCTGCGCCTCGGCGGTCATGCGGCCCTTGTCCACGCGGGCCTGGGTGAGTTTGGCGCTGTAGGCCTTGCCGGCCTCGGCCTTCTCCGCGCTCACGTCCTTGAGTACCGTGGCAATGCCCCGGCTGGCCTGGGCCCAGGCGATGCCCGCGCCCATCATGCCGGCGCCCAGGATGCCGGCCTTTTGTGGCTTGTAGCGTGGGGCCGAGCCTGGGCGCGACTTGCCGCTCTTGATCGCGTTCATGTCGAAGAAGAACGTGTTGATCATGTTGCGCGCCACGGGGCCGGTCATCAGGCGGGCGAGGTAGCGGCTTTCGATGCGCAGGGCGGTGTCGTAGTCCACCATCGCGCCTTCGACCATGGCGGCCAGCGCCGCCTCGGGCGCGGGGTAGCGGCCGCGCGTGGTCTTCTTGAGCATGGCGGGCGCAACGGTGAGGGCGCCTGCAATCTTGGGGTTGGCGGGCGTGCCGCCGGGCATCTTGTAGTTTTTGTCGTCCCACGGTTGCACGGCGTGCGGGTGGGTGGCGATGTGGGCCAGGGCGGCGGGCAGCAACTGCTCGCGCGTGGCAACCAGCTCATGCACCAGTTGCAGCTCCAGCGCCTCGGCGGGGTTGAAGAGCTTGCCTTCCAGGATGTAGGGCTGCGCGCCCATCAGGCCCAGCAGGCGCGTCATCTTGGTCACGCCGGTGGCGCCCGGCATCAGGCCCAGCGTGACCTCGGGCAGGCCGAACTGGATCTTGGGGCCGGCCACAGCGATGCGGTAGTGGGCCACCAGGGCCACTTCCCAGCCGCCACCCAGCGCCGCGCCGTTGAGGCAGGCCACCACGGGGATGCCCAGCGTTTCGAGCGTGCGGAAGTGCTTCTTCATCCGCTCGATCTCGCCAAACGCGTTGGGTGCATCGGCGGGGGTGAGGCGCATGGTGGCCTTGAGGTCGGCACCGGCAAAGAAGCTGGTCTTGGCCGATGCCAGCACGATGCCCTTGAGCGCTGCGCCCAGGCGTTCGCGGTCGCCCAGCACCTGTGCGGTGACCTCGCCCAGCTCTTGCTGCCACTGGCGGCACATGGTGTTGACGGGGGAGTTGGTTTCGTCAAAGGTGATGACGGCAACTTCGCCGTCGGTGCCCTGGGCGGGGATGAGTTCGTAGCGGATGGTTTGCATGTTGTTGTCTCCTTCCCAGTCAATCAGATTCGCTCGACGATGGTGGCGATGCCCATGCCACCGCCCACGCACAGCGTGGCCAGGCCATAGCGCTGGCCCCTGCGGTGCAGCTCGTCAATCAGGGTGCCGAGGATCATGGCGCCCGTGGCGCCCAGCGGGTGACCCATGGCGATGGCGCCGCCGTTCACGTTGACCTTATCGTGCGGCACACCCAGCTCGCGCATGAAGCGCATGGGCACGGCGGCAAAGGCCTCGTTCACTTCAAACAGGTCGATCTGGTCGATGGTCATGCCCGCACGGGCCAGCGCCTTTTTGGCAGCGGGCACCGGGCCGGTGAGCATGATGGTGGGGTCGGCGCCACTCAGCGCCGTGGCCACGATGCGTGCGCGGGGCGTGAGGCCGTGGGCCTTGGCAGCGGCCTCGTTGCCGATGAGCACGGCGGCGGCGCCGTCCACAATGCCTGACGAGTTGCCCGCGTGGTGCACGTGGTGGATGCGCTCCACCTGCGGGTAGCGCTGCAGCGCCACGGCGTCAAAGCCCATGCCGCCCAGTTGCTCGAACGATGCCTTGAGCGCACCCAGGCCTTCGAGTGTCGTCTTGGGCTTGATGAATTCGTCTTCGGCCAGGATGGTCTGACCGATGAAGTCGCGCACGGGCACGACGGAGTTCTTGAAGTAGCCCGCTGCGCGCGCGGCGGTGGCGCGGCGTTGGGATTCGAGCGCGAAGGCGTCCACATCGGCGCGGGTGTAGCCGTCCAGCGTTGCGATCAGGTCGGCGCCGATGCCCTGGGGGACGAACAGCGTGGCGGAATTGGTGGCGGGGTCTTGCGCCCAGGCGCCGCCGTCGGAGCCGATGGGCACGCGGCTCATGCTCTCCACGCCGCCAGCCACCACCAGGTCTTCCCAGCCGCTGCGCACCTTCTGCGCGGCCAGGTTCACGGCCTCCAGGCCCGAGGCGCAGAAGCGGTTGACCTGCACACCCGCGCAGCGAAAGTCCCACCCGGCCTTGAGCGCGGCCACCTTGGGTAGCACCGAGCCCTGTTCGCCCACGGGCGAGACGATGCCCATGACCACGTCGTCCACCGCCGCCGTATCAAAGCGGTGGCGCGCTTGCAGTTCGGTCAGCAGGCCCACCAGCAGGTCGATGGGCTTGACCTCGTGCAGGGTGCCGTCCTTCTTGCCCTTGCCGCGCGGGGTGCGCAGCGCGTCGAAAACATAGGCTTCGGTCATGGTGTGGTCTCCAGATTTGAATGAAATTGGCCGTTTGCGCGCGTCTATCAAGCGCTGATAGCTATGAATACAGTAGCGGTGGGTGTTTCTCCACTGGCGGAGGCGCGGGCAGCCAAGCAAGGGCCGCCCCGCAGTGAGGGCTGCGTCCCCCTGCCCGCATTGCGCAGCAATGCGAGAGCGGGGGGAAGGCGCGCAGCGCCACAGGGGGGTGTCTCATTTCAAGCCCATGCCGCGTGAGATGACTTCTTTCATGATCTCGTTGGTGCCGCCGTAGATGCGCTGCACGCGCGCGTCGGCGTAGGCGCGGGTGATGGGGTATTCCCACATGTAGCCGTAGCCGCCAAACAGCTGCACGCATTCGTCCATCACCTTGCACTGCAGGTCGGTCGTCCAGTACTTGGCCATGCTGGCGGTTTCGGTGTCGAGCTGATCGCGCACGATCAGCTCACAGCATTTGTCCACGAATACGCGGGCCACCTGCACCTGCGTTTGCAGCTCGGCCAGGGTGTGGCGGGTGTTCTGAAATGACGCCACGCTCTGGCCAAAGACCTTGCGCTGCTTGACGTAGTCCAGCGTCCAGTCGATGGCGGCCTGCGCGGCCGCCACGGCGGTGATGGCGATCTGCAGGCGCTCCCAGGGCAGCTGCTCCATCAGGCAGATGAAGCCACGCCCTTCCATGGCGGGGCCGCCCAGCAGGTTGTCCACCGGCACCTGCACGTCGTTGAAGAACAGCTCGGACGTGTCCTGCGCCTTCATGCCCATCTTCTTGAGGCGCTGGCCTTTTTCAAAACCGGGCATGCCGCGCTCCACCAGCAGCAGGCTGGTGCCCTTGGCCCCGGCCGCCGGGTCGGTCTTGGCGACCACGATCACCAGGTCGGCATGCCAGCCGTTGGTGATGAAGGTCTTGCTGCCGTTCAGCACATAGTGTGATCCGTCCGCACTTTTGATGGCCGTGGTCTTGATGCCTTGCAGGTCGCTGCCCGCAGCCGGCTCGCTCATGGCGATGGCACCCACCACGGCGCCGCTGGCCATCTGCGGCAGGTACTTCTGTTTCTGGGCTTCAGTGCCGTAGTGAAGGACGTACGGCGCCACGATCTCGCTGTGCAGACCAAAGCCGATACCAGTGGTGCCTGCACGCGCCAGCTCTTCCATCTGCGCCACCGAATACAGCTTGTCGGCCCCGGTGCCACCGTATTCCTCGGGCAGGCTCATGCACAGAAAACCGTTGGCGCCCGCCTGGCTCCACACCTCGCGCGCCACATAGCCCTGGTCTTCCCAGGCGGCGTGGTGGGGCGTCACTTCCTTGTCGATGAAGCGGCGAAAGCTGTCAGCAAAGGCCTGGTGGTCGGGCTGGAAGAGGGTGCGTTCGATCATGGTGGGGCAACCAGGTTATTTATGCAAAGTTACTGCTTGGTTAAATTCTGCCACCGACTGAGCCCGGATGCACCCCCTGAAACGCAAAAGCCGCCCGAAGGCGGCTTGAAGGAGGCTGGTCAGGCGCTCATGGCTTGACGTAGTCGGAGACCACCTTCCACTTGCCATCGGTGATCTGCGACAGGCGAGAAAGATCGCTGCCCAGGCGCTTTTGTGGGCCAAAGGTGCCCTCGGCGCTGCCGAACATGTCGGGCGGAATCACCATGGTGTCCATGGCCTTGATGAAGCTGTCGGTGCTCAGATTGGGGCCCGCCTTCTGGGCCGCCTTGATGAAGGCGTCGATGGCGTTGTAGCCGTAGACCGAGAACACGGTGGGGTCTTCGTTGAACTTGGTCTTGTACTTGTTGGCCCAAAAACGGATGGGCTGGCTGGCTTCATCCAGGTAGGGGTGTTGCACCGTCATGGTGGCGTACAGCCCGTCCATGGGCTTGCCGCCCAGCTTGTGGATGAGGTCGGTGTAGGCGGCGCTGGAGCCCAGGAAGGTGGGGTTGAAGCCCGTTTTGCGCGCCTCGCCAATCGTGCCGATGGTCTCGCGAATGATGGTGCCCAGGATCACGAAGTCGCATTCGGACGACTTCATCTTGGCGACCTGTGAAGAGAAGTCGGTGGCGCCGCGCTTGTACGAGGTCTTCTCGGCGAACTCCATGCCGATGGACTTGAGCGCCGCTTCGCCGCCGCGCATCACTTCCAGGCCAAATTCATCGTCCTGGTAGATGGTGCAGATCTTCTTGGCGCCTTTTTCCTTGATGAGCTTGGGCGCGGCCAGGCGGATCTGGTCGTAGTAAGTGGCGGCAAACGAATACTTGAGCTTGTGGAAGGGCTCGTACATTTCCCGCGCGGCCGTCACCGGAAAGAAGTTGATCACGTTCTTGCTGAACTGCACGGGCATGGCGGCCAGGTTTTGCGCCGTGCCGATGTGCGCCACCATCATGAAGATCTTGTCCTGGTTCACGAGCTTTTGCGCGGCCAGCACGGCTTTCTTGGGGTCGTAGCCCGAGTCTTCCACCTTCAGGTCCAGCTTGCGGCCATTGACGCCGCCTTGCTCGTTGGCCTCGTCCACGCGCAGCATCATGCCCAGCCGCACCTGCTTGCCAAAGCCCGCCAGCGGGCCGGACAGGTCCTGGATGGAACCCAGCGTGATGGTGTCCTTGCTCACGCCCTGGCTGGGCTGGGCTTGGGCGGAGGCACCGGCCATGGCCACGAGGGCCAGCGCGGCGATGTGATGAAACTTCATGGCACGTCTCCTTCGGTTGGATCGAAACAAAAACGATCGCTCGTTATAGAACGATGCCCGGGGTGGGGCACCAGCACTTTCCCTATCCTGGGCGTGGCGCAGCGCGCACCCTACCGGTACATGGCCTCGATCTGGGGGGCGTATTTCTGCTGCACAAGCTTGCGCTTGAGCTTCATGGTGGGCGTCAGCTCTTCATCCTCGGCCGTGAGCTGCGTATCGAGCAGGAAGAACTTCTTGATCTGCTCCACACGGGCGAACTTGGCATTGACGCGGTCGATCTCGGCCTGGATCAGGTCCTGCACCTCGCGCGCGCGGGTCAGGCTGGCGTAGTTGGAAAACGGAACGTCGTTGTCCTGCGCGTACTTCTCCACGTTCTCCTGGTCGATCATGATGATCACCGTGAGGTAGGGCAGCTTGTCGCCAATCACCACGGCATCGGTCACGTAGGGGCTGAACTTGAGTTCGTTCTCCAGCTCGCTCGGCGTGATGTTCTTGCCACCCGCCGTGATGATGATGTCTTTCATGCGGTCGGTGATGCGCAGGTAGCCGTCGGCGTCGATGGCGCCCACATCGCCGGTGTGCAGCCAGCCTTCGGCGTCGATGGTTTCGGCCGTCTTTTCGGGCAGGTTGAGGTAGCCTTTGAACACGTTGGGGCCGCGCACCAGGATCTCGCCCGTGGCGGGGTCGATGCGCACCTCGTTGTAGCTGGCCGCCGGGCCGATGGAGCCGGGCTTGATGCGCGTGGCGGGCACGCCGGTGGCAGCGCCGCAGGTCTCGGTCATGCCCCACACCTCCAGCATGGGCACACCCAGCGCCAGGTACCACTTCACCAGCTCGGGCGAGATGGGCGCGGCGCCGGTGACGAGAAAACGCGCGCGGTGGATACCGATGAGCTTGCGCACGTTGTTCAGCGCCAGCCAGCGCGCCAGCTGGAACTGCAGCTTCAGCAGCCCGCCCACCGGCTGGCCCGCCAGCACCAAGTCGGCAATGCGTGTGCCCACACCGATGGACCAGGCATAGGCCGCCTGCTGCAACCGCGTGGATTCCTTCAGGGCAATCATCACACCGGAGTAGAACTTCTCCCACACGCGCGGCACGGCCGTGAACACCGTGGGCGCGATCTCGCGCACGTTCTCGGGCACGGTGTCGGGGTTCTCCACAAAGTTCAGGCGCGCGCCGGTGTAGAGCGAGAAGTACTCGCCGCCCATGCGCTCGGCAATGTGGCACAGCGGCAGAAAACACATGGTCTCGTCCGCCTCGCTGCGCGAGATGAGCGTGTTGTAGCCGCGCACGGTGTAGGTGAGTGCGGCGTGTGTGTGCATGGCGCCCTTGGGCTTGCCTGTGGTGCCCGAGGTGTAGACCAGGATGGCCACGTCTTCGGCACGGCAGGCCTTGACGCGCTGCACCAGTGCGTCGGGGTGCTGGGCGTTCCACGCGCGGCCCAGTTCGCGCAGGGCTGTGAGGCTCAGCACATCGGCGTCGTGCAGGCCGCGCAGGCCCTCCATGTCGAACACAACGATCTTGCGCAGCAGGGGCAACTGGCCACGCACCTCCAGCGCCTTGTCGAGCTGCTCGTCGTCCTCCACAAACAACACGGTGGTGCGCGAGTCTTCGCTCAGGTAGTGCACCTGGGCGGCCGCGTCGGTGGGGTAGATGCCGTTGGCCACGCCGCCGCAGCTCAGCACAGCCAGGTCGGCCAGCACCCATTCGATGTTGGTGTTGGACAGGATGGATGCACACTCGCCCGGCGCAAACCCCAGTGACATCAGGCCGCCCGCGATCTCGCGCACAGCCTCGGCCGTCTGGCCCCAGGTCCAGCTCTTCCAGATGCCCAGCTCCTTCTGGCGCATCCACACGCGCGGGCCACGCTCGGCCACGGCGTTCCAGAACATGGCGGCGATGGTGTCGCCAGCCAGCACGTCGGTGCCAGCGGGTTGGATGTGAGAGAGGTCCCAGAGGTTAGACATGTTCGATCATCTCCAGGTCTTCTTTTTCTTCCACCGGCGCTCACCGCGCACGCCTTCATCCTTCATGCCGAGGTAGAACTCCTTGATGTCGTCCTTCTCGCGCAGGCGCTCGCAGCTGTCTTCCATCACGATGCGGCCGTTCTCCAGCACATAGCCGTAGTCCGACGCGTTGAGCGCCATGTTGGCGTTCTGCTCTACCAGCAGGATGGTGGTGCCGCGCTCGCGGTTGATGCGCACCACGATCTCGAAGATCTCCTTGGTGAGCTTCGGGCTGAGGCCCAGGCTGGGCTCGTCCAGCAGGATCAGTTCCGGCGCAGCCATGAGCGCGCGTGAGATCGCCAGCATCTGCTGCTGCCCGCCCGAGAGCAGGCCTGCGTCCTGCGCAGCGCGCTCGCGCAGGATGGGAAAGTAGCCGAACACGGTTTCGATGTCGCGCGCCACGCCATCCTTGTCGGCGCGTGTGTAGGCACCCATGAGCAGGTTGTCGCGCACCGAGAGCAAGGGGAACACCTCGCGCCCCTCGGGCACATGCATCAGACCCCGGCGCACGATGGCGGCCGGGTCGCGGGCGGTGATGTCCTGGCCCTGGAATTCGATGGAGCCCTTGCGCGGGTCGATGATGCCGCTGATGGTTTTGAGGATCGTCGTCTTGCCCGCGCCGTTGCTGCCCAGCACGGCGGCGATCTCGCCGCGCCGCACCTGCAGGCTCACGCCGCGGATGGCCTTGATGGGGCCGTAGGCGCTCTCCACGTTCTGCAGGCGCAGCAGGGGCTGGTCTGCTGCAGCAACTGCTGCGGCGGATGTGTTGATGGCGGCAAGTACGGCGTTCATGCCCGAACCCCCATTTGTGAATCCGCCGGACGGCGCAGGTTGCTCACGTCGTCGATGGTGCCCAGGTACGCCTCGATCACGCCAGGGTGCGACTGCACCTCGCGCGGCGTGCCCATGGCCACCACCTCGCCCTGGTTCATGGCCAGCACGCGGTCAGACACCTTGGAGACCAGCGACATGTCATGTTCCACCATCAACACCGTGATGCCCAGCTCGTGCTGGATGTCCTGGATCCAGAAAGCCATGTCATCGGTCTCCTCCACATTCAGGCCCGATGAGGGCTCGTCGAGCAGCAGCAACTGTGGCTCGGTGCACAGCGCACGGGCCAGCTCCACCACCTTGCGCACGCCGTAGGGCAGGCCCGCCACCATGGTGTCGCGGTAGTGCTGCAGGTCGAGAAAGTCGATGATCTGCTCGGCCTTTTCGCGCGCCAGGATTTCCCCTTCGCGCACCTTGCGGGTGAAGAACATCTCGGCCCACAGGCTGCTGTGCTGCTGCGTGTGGCGGCCAATCAGCAGGTTGTGCAAAACGCTCGCGTGTTCAAACAGCTCGATGTTCTGGAAGGTGCGCGCAATGCCCAGGCTGGCCACCTTGTGGGGGGGCTGGTCGGTCAGCGGCAGCATGGTGCCGCCGGGGCCCGCATAGGCAATGGTGCCGGTGGTGGGCGTGTAGATGCGGCTGATGAGGTTGAACACCGTGGTCTTGCCGGCGCCGTTGGGGCCGATGAGGGTGAACACCTCGCCGCGCCGCACGTCAAAGCTCACGTTGTTGACGGCCAGCACGCCGCCAAAGCGTACGCTGAGATTCTGGGCCGAAAGCAGGACTTCGTTGGTCATCGCAGTCATTTCAACCTGTCGGATTTTTGAAAGGACTTCTGCCGCTTGAACATGCCCTGGCGGTAGAACGGGAACATCTGTAGCCAGGTGCGCACCTTGAGCCAGCGGCCGTACAGGCCCATGGGCTCGAACAGCACAAAGGCAATGAGCACCGCGCCATACACGACCGCTTGCAGCCCAGGCGCCTGGCCAATGGCAGCGGGCAGCCAGTCTTTGCTGAGCGAGATGAGCTGCGGCATCGAGATCAGGAAGATGGCGCCCAGGAAGGCGCCGTGCACCGAGCCCAGCCCGCCGATCACGATCATGAGTAGCAGGTCGATGGACTGCAGGATGTTGAACTGGTCGGGCGAGATGAACTGCAGTTTGTGGGCGTACAGCGCGCCACCCACGCCCGCAAGCGCGGCCGACAGCGAGAACGACAGCGTCTTGTAGCGCGCCAGGTGGATGCCCATGCTCTGCGCCGAAATTTCTGAATCGCGGATGGCGACAAACGCGCGCCCCGTGGGCGAACGCAGCAGGTTCAGGATGGCCAGCGTGCTGACCACGGCAATCACCAGGCACAGAAAGTAAAACGACTCGGTGGATTCGAACTTGAACCCCCAGATTTCGGGCGGCACCAGGTGTTTGCCAGAGTTGCCGCCCGTCACCGACTCCCACCGCGCAAACACCTCTTCGACGATGAAGCCGAACGACAGCGTGGCCATGCCCAGGTAGATGCCCTTGACGCGCAGCGCGGGCAGGCCGACCACCACACCCACGGCGGCCGACAACCCTGCGGCGCAGGCCAGCGACAGCGCAAACGGCCAGCCCATGCCGGTGAGCACGGCTTGGGTGTACGCACCCACGCCCAGAAACGCTGCATGCCCCAGCGAGAAAAGCCCCGTGAAACCCGCCAGCAGCATCAGCCCCAGGCCCACGATGGAGTAGATGAGCACAAAGGTGAGCTGTGCCAGCCAATACTCGGGCGCGACCCAGGGCGCGGCGACCAGCGCCAGGCCCAGCAGGCTGTACCAGAACACATGGCCGCCGTGTTTGGCCAGGCGGATGTCTTGCGCATACGAGGTCTTGAAGATGAAACGCATGGTTGTCTTTCAGACCTTTTTACGGAGCTTCTCGCCGAACAGTCCGTTCGGTTTGACCATCAGCATGATCAGCACCACGATGTACGCCGCCGTGTCCTTGAAACCGTCGGGCAGGTAAAAGCCCGACAGCGATTCGACGATGCCAATCACCAGCCCGCCCACGATGGCACCGGGCAGGCTGCCGAAGCCGCCCACCACGGCGGCCGGAAACGCCTTGAGCCCGATGAAGCCCATGTTGGCGTGCACAAAGGTGATGGGCGCCAGCAGCAGCCCTGCCACCGCTGCCACCACGGCCGCCAGCCCCCAGGCCAGGCCGTTGAGCCGCTGCACCGGGATGCCCATGTAGTAGGCCGCCAGCTGGTTTTGCGAGGCGGCCTGCATCGCAATGCCCAGCTTGCTGTAGCGGAACATCGCAAACAGCAGCACACACAGCACGCCCGTGGCGCCGATCACCACCAGCTGCTCGGCGCTGACCACCAGTTCACCCAGGCGCAGGGACTGGTCCTTGTAGGGCACGGGCAGCGTGTGCGTGTCGGTGCCGATGTTGGGGATCATGGTGACCAGGCCGCGCAGCACATAGCCGATGCCGATGGTGAGCATGACGATGGAAAACGCGGGCTGGCCAAGGATGGGGCGGATTACCGCGCGCTCGACCAGCACGCCGAACAGCCCCATGGCCACCACGCTGGCCAGCACCGCAACCCAGAAGGGAAAGCCCAGCACGGTCATCAGCGCCAGGCCGCAGAAGGCGCCGAGCATCATGAGTTCGCCCTGCGCAAAACTCACGGTTTCGGTGGCTTTGTAGATGAGGACAAAACCCAGCGCGATCAGCCCGTAGATGCACCCCTGGGATACACCGCTGATCAACAGTTGCACAAATTGCACCCTGGCTCTCCAGAAGATTTTTACAAAGCGGTTGCTTTGCATAAATAATGCTGCCTGCGACCGCTGCCCACCGCACTCGGGGCTAACCCTGATGGGGGGCGTGATCGGGTAGCGGCGGATATTGACCCAGCACCAACCCCCGCGCAATAGGAGTTACGTCGGGTGCACACGACCCGCCCACAGGAGAGCCCCATGTCCGTAGAGGTGGAAACGCAAGACCGTGTCACGCTGGTGACACTGCGCAGGCCCGATGTGCGCAACGCGGTGGACGCAAGCACGGCGCAGGCCTTGCACGCCGCATTCGTCGCGTTCGAGCAGGACGCGCAGGCAGACGTGGCCGTGTTCTGCGGCGCGGGCGGGCATTTCTGCGCAGGCTGGGATCTGCAGTCGGGCGCGCGTTTGCTGGCCGACGGTGTGGCGCCTGAGGCGCTGGCGCAATCGCTTGATTTCGCCGCCGATGCGTTCCACCCGCCGGGGCCGATGGGCCCGAGCCGCTTGCAGCTGTCCAAGCCCGTGATCGCGGCGATAGAAGGCGCGGCCGTGGCGGGCGGCATGGAGCTGGCGCTGTGGTGCGACCTGCGTGTGATGGCCGAGGACGCGTACATGGGCGTGTTCTGCCGCCGTTTTGGTGTGCCCTTGATCGACGGCGGCACCGTGCGGCTGCCGCGTCTGGTGGGCTTGTCGCACGCGCTGGACCTGATCCTGACCGGCCGCAAGGTCGAAGCTGACGAGGCCTTGCGCATCGGCCTGTGCAACCGTGTGGTGCCTGCGGGCCAGGCGCTGCAGGCTGCGCTGGCGCTGGCACACACGCTGGCCGCCTTCCCGCAGACCACGCTGCGCGCCGACCGCGCGAGTGCGCTGGCGGGCGAGGGCTTGCCGCTGCAGCAGGCGCTGCTGCAGGAGTGGGCCGGTGGGCGCGAATGCCTGGCCGAAGCGCTGCGCGGGGCCACCCGGTTTGCCACCGGGGAGGGGCGCCACGGCAAGTTTTAGATAAAAATGGCCGTTTGCGCCTGTCCATCATGCGCTGATAGCTACAAAATCAGGAGCATTCAGGGGTGTGCCCCCCTTGTTCCTCAGACAACATCCATCCCAGGAGATCCATGAGCAAATCCGCGCCCCCCGCCCCGCAAGCCTTCGAGCCCGCCTTCATCGCCGGGCTCAAGGCCATCTTTGAAGAGAAGATCGTGTTCAACCAGGTGCTGGGCCTCAAGATCACGTCGCTGGCGCCCGATGGCGTGGTGGGGCGCATCGACATGAAGTCGGACCTGGTGGGCCACTACGCCTACAACCGCATCCATGGCGGCGTGATCAGCGCGGGGCTCGACGCCATGGGCGGCCTGGCCGTGATGGCCGCTATTGGCGCCAAACACCTGGACGAGCCGCCCGAGCAGCGCCTGCACCGCTTTGCCAAGCTGGGCACCATCGACCTGCGCATTGACTACCTGCGCCCCGGCATTGGCAGCCACTTCGAGCTGCGCGCGCAGGTGCTGCGCCTGGGCTCGCGCGTGGCCACCACGCGCATGGAGTTTCTGGGGCCGGACGGGCAGATCATGTCGGCTGGGGCTGCGGCCTACATCGTGTCCTGATCTCCAGGGACCCTCTGCACGAATCAGCGCGCCGTGTGCATCAGCGGGCTCGGGCGGCCTGCTGGGTTGCAAATACTCGCAATAGCTACGGCTATTGCTGCGTCAATTTTTCCAGTTCAGCGCCTTGCAGCCCCTCCCGATCCGCTGCGCTCACTTGCCGCTTGATTCGTGCAGAGGGTTCCTACGCGACCGGCCGCGGCTCCAGGTTGCGCGCCGTGCCCAGCCAGGTGGCGCACAGCTTCTCGGTGCCCGATGCGTCCACTGCGAGCACGTCGGCGGCGCAGATGCTCAGCAGCCGACCCGCGTCCACCACACGGCCCCGCGCACGCAGGCAGGCGCCGCGCGCCGGGGCAAACAGCTTGACGGTGCCATCCACCGTGGCGTTGGCCCAGCCAGGCGGCAGCAGGCTGCCTGCGGCGGCCACGGCGGCGAAGTCGCCCAACGCATACACGGCCGTGGCCTGCAGCTGGCCGGGGCGAAAGCAGAACGATTCCAGGATGGGCATCTCCAGCGTCACGGCGCCCGGCGCGGCGTGCATGAAACGCAGGCCCAGGGTGCGTGCCATGGGCATGGCCAGCACGGCGGCCTGCAGGCGCTGCAGGGCGAGCGGGGTGCCCGTGTCGGGGATCTCGGCGGTGGAGGTGTCGGGGGTCATGGGCGGTCTCCTTGTGAAAGCGGGGTAGGGGCACGGCGCACCCGGGGCCAGGGCGCACGCGGCGGGGTGCCGCTGGCGGCAGGGCGCTGGCGTGTTTCCTGCTCCGCCTGGCGGGCGCGCAGCCACTGCACGTGGTCCAGCGCCTGCTGGTGCTGGGCCTGCAGCGCCGCGATCTGTGCCTGGATATCGTCGGCACGGGCCTGCACCACATCGGCCAGGCCACCGGGGCCGATGCGGCCACGCCGCCAGGCGAGCAGGTGGCTGCGGATCTGCGGCACGCCAAACCCGAGTGCGCGCGACATGGCAATGAACACCACCTCGCGCCGCGCCGAGGGGGCATAGTGGCGGTAGCCATTGGGCAGGCGTTCAGGGCGCAGCAGCCCGGCGCGTTCGTAGTGGCGCAGCGCATGCACGGTGACGCCGGTGAGGCGAGCGAGTTCGGATATCTGCATGGGTGGCAGACTAGCAAGCTTCGCGCTGCGCGAGGCTTGCGCAGGTGACAGGGGGTGTCACGCTGTGTGGTCTTGCAAGCCCTGCAAGCGCATGCAACGACCGAACCGTTTGGTTACCGTTCTTGCGTAACAGGGGCATCTTTCGGCGGATGCGAAACCTAGCATGGCCTCTTTTCAAGGAGATCTGATGGCCGTGCAAAACCCCTTCTTTGGCAAGCGTGAACCCGAGTCGTTCCAACCCCGCAGCAGCACCAGTTCAGGCTCCGTGTTGGGCAGCAGTGCGGTGAGCAATGCAGCGTCGGCGCAGCCGACTGCACCGGCAGCCCCCAAGCCCAGCAGCGCCAGCGACAGCTCGGGCAGCAAGCTCACCGTGGGCCCCAATATCAAGCTCAAGGGCGTGGAGATCACCGACTGCGACACCCTCGTGGTCGAGGGCACGGTGGAAGCCACCATGGATTCGCGCGTGATCCAGATCTCGGAGAACGGGGCCTTCAAGGGCTCGGCCGAGATCGACATTGCCGAGATCCACGGCGAGTTCAACGGCACACTCACCGTGCGCCAGAAGCTCGTGATCTACAGCACCGGCAAGGTCAACGGCAAGATCCGCTACGGCAAGCTGGTGGTGGAAGAGGGCGGCCAGCTGGCTGGCGAGATCGAGGCGGGGTTCTCTGCCTCGTCGTCATCGTCTTCTTCCAGCAGCAGCCACCTGCAGCGCGGGGGCGCGCCTTTGCGCACCGACCCGGTCGCTGCACTGGCTGCTTGAAGAACGCCGCGCCCGGGCACCAGTCACGCACCCGCGCCGCGCTCAGGCCGGGGCGTCGTGTTTGGGCACGGGGCGCGGGCGGCCCTGGTGGTCGATGGCGACATAGGTCAGGCGCGCTTCGGTCACCTTCACATACTGCCCCTGGGCAGAAAAACGCTCGGCATACACCTCCACCTCCACGGTGACCGAGGTGTTGCCCACGCGCGTGATGGCCGAGAAGAACGACAGGATGTCGCCCACGCGCACGGGCTGCTTGAAGATGAATTCATTGACCGCCACCGTGGCCATGCGGCCCTGGATGTAGCGGGCGGGCAGCACGGAGCCCGCCAGGTCCACCTGCGCCATCACCCATCCGCCAAAGATGTCGCCGTTGCCGTTGGTGTCGGCGGGCATGGGGATGACCTTGAGCACCAGCTCCTTGTCGGTGGGCAATGCGGCGGGTGGTGGGCTGAAAACGGCAGACATGGGCACAATCTCGGTTGGGGCTGAGCCAATCCTTGGGGAAACCGGTGGTTTCACAAGGCCTTGCGCCCCGAGAAAAACCACCTGGGCATCAGCCGGGTCGGTAAAAACAACAACCGGAATTGTCCCCCATGCGCCACCACGGCGAAACTGCCCCCACCGCTGCCGGTGCCATTGCCCCTGCCGCTGGCACCCCGCCCGCCCCGTCCGACTGGGCCACCCTGCACCGGCTGCTGCCCTACCTGTGGCAATACAAGTGGCGCGTGATTGCTGCCATCGTGTTCATGGTGGGCGCCAAGTTTGCCAACGTGGGCGTGCCCATCCTGCTCAAGACGCTGGTGGACGCGATGAGCCTGCGGCCCGGCGACCCGGCCGCCTTGCTGGTGGTGCCCGTGGGGCTGCTCGTGGCCTACGGTGCGCTGCGGCTGTCCACCTCGCTGTTCACCGAGCTGCGCGAGCTGGTGTTTGCCAAGGCCACGCAGGGCGCGGCGCGCTCGATTGCGCTGCAGACCTTTGAGCACCTGCATGCGCTCAGCCTGCGGTTTCACCTGGAGCGGCAGACCGGCGGCATGACCCGCGACATCGAGCGCGGCGTGCGCGGCATCGAGTCGCTGATCTCGTTCACGCTGTTCAACGTGGTCGCCACCCTGGTCGAGGTGGTGCTGGTGCTCTCGGTGCTGGCCATCAAGTTCGATGCCTGGTTTGCCTGGATCACGCTGGCGGCGCTGGCGTTGTACATCCTCTTCACGGTGCTGGTGACCGAGTGGCGGACAAAATTCCGCCGCGAGGCCAACGAATTTGACTCGGCCGCGCACTCCAAGGCCGTGGATTCGCTGCTCAACTACGAAACGGTGAAGTACTTCAACAATGAAGGCTTCGAGGCCCGCCGCTACGACGAAAGCCTGGAGCGGCTGCGCCGTGCGCGGCTGAAAAGCCAGACCACGCTGTCCCTGCTCAACACCGGCCAGCAGCTCATCATTGCCGTGGGCCTGGTGGCCATGCTCTGGCGCGCCACGCAGGGCGTGGTCGATGGCCGCATGACGCTGGGCGACCTGGTCATGGTCAACGCCTTCATGATCCAGCTGTACATACCGCTCAACTTCCTGGGCGTGATCTACCGCGAGATCAAGCAGAGCCTGACCGACCTGGACAAGATGTTCACGCTGATGGACAAGGAGCGCGAGGTGGCCGACGCCCCTGGCGCCCAGCCGCTGGCGGGGCTGGACCAGCCCACCGTGCGCTTCGAGGATGTGGTGTTTGCCTACGATCCCAAGGATGGGCGTACCATCCTGCACGGTGTCAGCTTCGAGATTCCGGCGGGCAAGACCGTGGCGGTGGTCGGGCCTTCGGGCTCGGGCAAGAGCACGCTGGCGCGGCTGCTGTTTCGCTTCTATGACATCCAGCAGGGCCGCATCACGATTGCGGGGCAGGAGATCCGCAGCGTGACGCAGGCCAGCGTGCGCCAGGCGATTGGCATCGTGCCGCAGGACACCGTGCTGTTCAACGACACCGTGGCTTACAACATTGCCTACGGCCGCCCTGGCGCCACGCAGGAAGAGATCGAAGCCGCCGCCCGCGCCGCGCGCATCCACGACTTCATCGCCAGCACGCCCAAGGGCTACGCCACCATGGTGGGCGAGCGGGGGCTCAAGCTCTCGGGAGGTGAGAAGCAGCGGGTGGCGATTGCGCGCACCCTGCTCAAGAACCCGCCGATCCTGATTTTTGACGAGGCCACCAGCGCGCTGGACTCTGCCAACGAACGCGCCATCCAGGCCGAGCTACAAGGCGTGGCGCAGAACAAGACCACGCTGGTAATTGCGCACCGCCTGTCCACGGTGGTGGACGCGCACGAGATCCTGGTCATGGACGCGGGCCGCATCATCGAACGCGGCACGCACGCGCAGCTGCTGGCCCTGGGCGGCCGCTACGCCAGCATGTGGGCGCTTCAGCAAAGCGACCCCAGCGCCTGAACGCCTCTACTCCTTACTTTCCCTCTTTCCTTACGATCTTGTCTAGCGCCATGAAGCCCGTCCTGCTTGCCCTCATGTTCCTGTCCGAAGAACACCGCGCCCAGATGGCGCAGTCGTTCGAGCTGGTCTACGCGCCAGACGCAGCGCAGGCCACCGCCGCCATCGCCGAGCACGGCGCGCGCATCACGGTGGTGCTGACCATCGGCGCCACGGGCCTCTCAGCCGCGCAGATCGATGCCCTGCCGAACATCACCCTCATCTGTGCCCTGGGCGCGGGCTACGAGAACATTGCGGTGGCACATGCCAAGGCTCGCGGCATTGTGGTGGCGACCGGTGCGGGCACCAACGACGACTGCGTGGCCGACCACGCTCTGGGCCTGCTGATTGCCGCCGTGCGTGGCATCCCCCGGCTGGACCAGCTCACGCGCCAGGGCGTGTGGCGCACGGCGTTGCCGCTGCCGCCCAATGTGTCGCACAAGCGCCTGGGCATCATTGGCCTGGGCACCATCGGCAAGAAGATCGCGCAGCGTGCGCTGGGCTTCGAGATGCAGGTGGGCTACCACAACCGCAGCGCACGCACCGATGTGCCCCATCGCTACTTTGCCGACGTGACCGCGCTGGCCGACTGGGCGGATTTCCTCGTGGTTGCCACGCCGGGTGGCGCGGGCACGCAGCATCTGGTGAACGCTGCTGTGCTGAGCGCGCTCGGTCCGCGCGGCGTGGTGGTCAACATCGCCCGGGGCAGCGTGATCGACACGGCCGCCCTGGCCGCCGCGCTGCGCGAAGGCCGCATCGCCGCGGCGGGGCTCGACGTGTACGAGAGCGAGCCCGCGCCCCCGGCCGAGCTGATCGGGCTGGACAACGTGGTGCTCACACCCCATGTGGCGGGCTGGTCGCCCGAGGCGGTGCAGGCCTCGGTGGACCGGTTCCTGGCGAACGCCCGCCGCCATCTGGCGGGCGAGGCGCCAGTGTCGCCGCTCTGAAGTTTGAATAAAAAAGGCCGTTTGCGCGCGATAGGTAAGCGCTTTTAGCTATCCAATCAGGAGTATTGATGTCCGCTGTCGATCTTGACGCCCTGCAGGCCCGGCTGCGCGCCTTTGCGGCTGAGCGCCACTGGCAGCCGTTCCACACGCCCAAGAACCTGGCCATGGCGCTGATGGTGGAGGCTGCCGAGCTGGCTGAGATCTTCCAGTGGATGACGCCCGAGCAGTCGCTCGCGGTGGCAGGCGATCCGGCGCTCAAGGACCCCATCGCCGACGAGGTGGCCGATGTGCTGCTCTACCTGCTGCAGATTGCCGACCACGCGGGCGTGGACCTGGCCCAGGCGGTGGAGAACAAGTTGCGCAAGAACGCGGTTAAGCACCCGGTGCCGGATGGAGATTCAAAACAAAAATAGCTGCCTGCGCCTGATTGACAAGCGCTGGCAGCTATCGTTTGTATAGCGCCATCAGATCGCTGACGGCGCAGGCTGGGCGGGCGTTTGCTGTTACTGCTTGCGCGCAGCAATCGCCTTCTCGGCCATGTTCACCAGGTCGGCGCCGATCTGGCCCTTCCACTTGTCGTACACGGGGCGGGTGGCCTTCACAAACGCGGCGCGTTCGGCGGGGGAGAGCTGCGTCACGGTCACGCCCAGGGCGGCGATGTCCTTGAGCAGGGGCTTGTCGGCCTCGACCACACCCTTGCGGGCGATGGCGATTTCTTCCTTGCCGGCGTCGATGGCGGCCTGCTTCACGATCTCTCGGTCCGCAGGTGTCCAGCTGTTCCAGATCTCCTTGTTCACCACAAAGATCAGCGGGTCGTTCACGTAGCCCCACAGCGTGATGTTCTTTTGCGCCACGCTGTGCAGCTTGGCGGCGGTGAAGATGGACAGCGGGTTCTCTTGCCCGTCCACCGCGCCGCTGGCAAAGGCGGGCTGTGCGTCGGCCCAGCTCATCTGCGTGGGGTTGGCGCCCAGGGCGGTGAAGGTGTCCAGGAACAGGGGCGAACCCACCACGCGGATCTTCAGGCCCTTGAGGTCTTCAGGGGTCTTGATCGCCTTCTTGGAGTTGGAGATTTCGCGGTAGCCGTTCTCGCCCCAGGCCAATGGCACCACACCCGCCTTGTCGAGCGTAGCAAAGATGCTCTTGCCCACGTCGCCCTGCGTCACCGCGTCCACAGCGGCGTAGTCGGGGAACAGGAAGGGCAGTGAGAACAGGTTGAGCTGCTTGACCTGGGGCGACCAGTTGATGGTGGAGCCCACGGCCATGTCGATCACACCCTGGCGCAGCGCGCTGAACTCGCGCGTCTGGTCGCCCTGGATCAGCGACACGCCGGGGTAGAGCTTGATGTTGATGCGGCCCTGGGTGCGCTCGCGCACCTTGTTGGCCCACAGCTCGCCACCCTTGCCCCAGGGGAAGGCGGGGCCCAGCACCAGCGACATGCGGTACTCGCTCTTGTAGGTGGTCTGCGCGATGGCGGCAGGGGCGGTGAAGGCCAGGGCGGCCGCAGCGGCCACGGCGGATGTGAGGAAGGTGCGCAATTTCATTGTTTCAGTCTCCTGGTTAGAAATTCATCAAACAGTAACGGGTCAGTAACCCAGCTTGGCGGGCAGCCACAAGGCCAGTTGCGGGAAGGCGATCACAAGCACCATCACCAGGAACATGGCCAGCAGCATCCAGCCCACCCAGCGCACGGTCGATTCCATGCGTACGCCCGCGATGCGGCACGAGACCATGAGGTTCACCGCCAGCGGCGGTGTGAACTGCCCCAGGGCGACCTTGAGCGTGAGGATCACGCCGAACCAGACGGGGTCCCACTGGTAGTGCTGCATGATGGGCAAGAGCAGCGGCACGAAGATCAGGAAGATCGAAATGCCGTCGAGGAACATGCCCACGGTGATCAGCAGCACGATCAAGAGCGCCAGCACGCCGTACTCGCCCAGGCCCGAGTTGACGATGGCCTTGGCCACCGGGTCGATCACGCCCAGCGTGGAGAGTGAATAGGCGAAGATGCCCGCGAGCGAGACCACGATGAGGATCACCGCCGACAGCTCGCCCGATTCGCGCAGGATGGGGAACAGGTCGCGCACCTTGATCGTGCGGTGGATCACCATGCCCACGAACAGGCCGTAGAACACAGCCACCACAGCGGCCTCGGTGGGCGTGAACCAGCCGGCGCGCATGCCGCCCAGAATCAGCACCGGCGCGGCCAGGCCCCAGGTGGCCTCGCGCAGGCTCTTCCAGAATGGCGGGCGGGGCATGGTCGCTTCCAGCTCGCCCATCTTGTGTTTGCGGGCCATCCACACGGCCGGCACGATCAGCGCGATGCCTGCCAGCACGCCGGGCACCATGCCGGCAGCAAACAGCGCGGGCACCGAGGCGCCGGGCACCAGCACAGAGTAGATGATGAAGGCCACCGAGGGGGGGATCAGGATGTCGGTCGCCGCCGCTGCGCCGACCACACTGGCCGAGAACGAGGGCGGGTAGCCCGCGCGCGACATGGCCGCGATCATCACCCCGCCCACGGCGGCGGCATTGGCCGGGCCCGAGCCAGAGATGCCGCCCAGGAACATGGCCACGGCAATCGCCACCAGCGGCAGCATGCCCGGGCCGCGCCCGACAATGGCCACGGCGAAATTGACCAGGCGCAGTGCCACACCCGAGCGGTCGAAGATCGAACCCACCAGCACAAACATGGGGATGGCCAGCAGCGGGTACTTGCCCAGCCCGGCATAGAAGTTCTGCGGCACGGCCAGCAGACCGAACCACTGGCTGTCGGCATTGGCCAGGGCGATGGCTGCGGCGCCCGCCAAGCCCAGCGCGGCGCCAATCGGCACGCCCACGAACATCAGGCCCAGGAAGGCCACAAACAACAGCGTGGCGATCATGGCGTGCTGTCCTCCGGTGCGGCACGCGTGCGCCGCACCAGCAGGCCCACGGCGCGTGCCGTGATCAGCGCCGAGATCACGGGCAGCCAGATCGAATACCACCATTGCGGCACGCCAATGCCGGGCGAGGTCTCGCCAAAGCGGTAGTCGTCCCACACCACGCGCACGCTGAGCACGGCGATAAGTGCAAACAGCACGGCCACGGTGGCCGCGCCCAGCTGGGCCAGCCGCTTGCGGCGTGCGGGGGAGCCGCCTTCGGCGAAGTATTCAATGCGGATGTGCTGGTCCCGCGCCACGGCGGCAGAACCCGCCACCAGGGCCAGCACGATCATCAGGAAGACCGAGATTTCCTCCGTCCAGGCGAAGGAGGAATTGGTGAAGTAGCGCACCAGCACATTGGCGAACGTGATCAGCGCCAGCGCTGCCATCACGAGGACGGTGAGCCAGTCTTCGAGCCGCAGCGAGCGCGGTTCGGACTCAGGGCCCGCAGCCGGGGGCGCAGCGTCGGTGGCGGCGGTCCCTAGGGGAGAAGAGGAGGACATGGGGGCAGGGATAGAGGAGAACAAACATGCGAGTGCTGGTCAATCGCTCGGCCCGGCAGTGTTGTGCACCAGGGGCTAGGGACAGGCCCTGAGGGCAAAAAGCGCGTTTGGCGCCGCTGGGTATTATGCGATGCGTTGCTAAGTGTGCACATCGTTGGTGCGCTGGGTGGGCGCTAGGTAAACCCTCATAGCCCCGTCCTGCACCGGGCAGGCGCCGCGCGGATAATGCGCCGATGGAAACCAAGTGGCTTGAAGATTTCGTCAGTCTTGCGGAAACGCGCAGCTTCAGCCGGTCTGCCCAGTTGCGGCATGTGACCCAGCCCGCGTTCTCGCGGCGCATCCAGGCCCTGGAAGCCTGGGCGGGCACCGATCTGGTGGACCGCAGCTCCTACCCCACGCGTCTCACGCCCGCAGGCAAAACCCTGTACGACCAGGCCCTGGAAATGCTGCAGGCGCTGCAGAACACCCGCGCCATGTTGCGCGCGCACACCAGTGCGGGCAAGGACATGATCGAGTTTGCCGTGCCCCACACACTGGCGTTCACCTTCTTCCCGGCTTGGGTGTCCAGCCTGGCCGACAAGTTCGGCCCGTTCAAGAGCCGGCTGATTGCCCTGAATGTGCATGACGCCGTGATGCGCCTGGTGGAAGGTGGCTGCGATCTGCTGATCGCCTATCACCATCCCTCCCAGCCCTTTCAGCTGGACGCCGACCGCTACGAGATGGTGAGCCTGGGGCAGGAGGTGATCTCGCCCTACAGCAAGGCCGACGCCGACGGCCAGCCCGTGCACCGCCTGCCGGGCCGTGCGGGCCAGCCGCTGCCTTACCTGGGCTACGCGCCCGGTGCCTACCTGGGGCGGGTCACGGAACTCATCCTCAAGCAGTCGGGCACCCCCATCCACCTGGAGCGGGTGTACGAGACCGATATGGCCGAGGGCTTGAAGGCCATGGCGCTCGAAGGCCATGGCGTGGCCTTTTTGCCGCACAGTGCCGTGAAGAAAGAGCTGCGCTCGCGCCGCTTGGTCAGTGCGGCGCCCTCCGAGGTCGAGGGACTGCAGATGACCATGGACGTGCGGGCCTACCGCGAGAAACCGGGGGGCAAGGAAGCCCCCAAGGGCACGGCCCAGGCGCTCTGGACCTACCTCCAGGCCCAGGCCGGGTCATGCTAAGGGTAAATACGGATATAAACACTTTGCATAGTTGCGCCCGCAAACGGCATTGGAGTTTCATAGTAACGACACGTACAGTTCGCGCCATCGCTGGGTCGGTGGCAACAACACATGCCTGCAACTGCCACGATGGCACGAACATTGCAAACCCGATTCCTTTCTTTTAACGGGACGTCGTATGAAAGTTCAGCACTGGAGATTCGCTAAGGGCCTGGTCGCCCTGGGCTGCCTGCTGGCGGCGTCCGTGCAGGCGGCGACGGTGCTGGAGCGCGTGAGCGCTGGCGGCAAGCTGGTGATTGCCCACCGGGAGTCGTCGGTGCCGTTCTCGTATGTCGATTCCCAGTCGGGCAAGCCCGTGGGCTACGCGGTGGACCTGTGCCTGCGCCTGGCCGAGGTGGTGCGCAAGAAGACCGGCAAGAAGGACATGGAAGTGGAGTTCGTGGCCGTCACGCCTGCCAACCGCATCACCATGATCGAGCAGGGCAAGGCCGACATGGAGTGTGGCTCCACCACCAACAACGCTGAGCGGCGCCAGAAGGTGGCGTTCACCATTCCCCACTTCATCACCGGCGCACGGTTGCTGGTGAAATCCGCCAGCCCCATCGACAAGGTGGAGGACCTCAATGGCAAGAAGCTGGTGTCCACCAAGGGCACCACGCCCCTCAAGGCGGCCGACCAGGCCAACCGCGAGCGCCTGATGGGCATCACCATCATGGAAGCGCCCGACCACGCCAAGGCGGTCGAGATGGTCGAAAAAGGCGAGGCCGATGCCTTTGTGATGGACGACGTGCTGCTGTATGGCCTGGCCGCTGGGCGGCCCGACCCCAAGGCACTCAAGGTGGTGGGCCGCTTCATGACCACCGAGCCGCTGGCCATCATGCTGCCCAAGAGCGACCCTGAGTTCAAGAAGCTGGTGGACGAGGAAATGCGCCGTCTGATCACCAGCCGCGATATTTATCCCATCTATGACAAGTGGTTCAACAAACCCATCCCCCCGAACAACACGGTGCTGAACCTGCCGGTCAGTTACCTGTTGCGTGACTTCTGGAAGTACCCTACCGATCAGGTCCCGTTCTGACTAATATCCTCGGGTAAGTCCTCCCCTATTTCTAGACGTTTGGGCTTGCAGCCCGGACGGGTTGCGGCCAGTCTCTAGAATTTCCCCCTTTTTTCTGTTTTCAACACAAGGAGATCCCTATGAAGAAACATTTGCTCGCGATTGCTGTGACCGCCCTGGCCGCAGGCAGCGCGTTTGCCCAAGCCACCGACACACTGGCCAAGATCAAGGCTTCTGGCAGCGTGACGCTGGGTGTGCGCGAGTCTTCGGGGCTTTCCTACACGCTGGGCAACGGCAAGTACGTGGGCTTCCACACCGAAATGGGTGAAATCGTGCTGGCCGACGTCCAAAAGCAACTGGGCCTGCCCAAGCTGGACATCAAGTACCAGCCCGTGACTTCGCAGAACCGCATCCCCCTGGTGACCAACGGCACCGTGGACCTGGAGTGCGGCTCCACCACCAACAACGCTGCCCGCCAGAAGGACGTGGCCTTTGCCGTGACCACCTATGTGGAAGAAGTCCGCATGGTCGTCAAGGCCAACTCGGGCATCACGTCCATCAAGGACCTGAACGGCAAGACCGTGGCCACCACCACAGGCACCACCTCGGTGCAAACGCTGCGCAAGCACGAGCGCGCTGGCGGCATCGACTTCAAGGAAGTCATGGGCAAGGACCACGCCGACAGCTTCCTGATGCTGGAAACCGGCCGTGCCGAAGCGTTCGTGATGGACGGCTCCATCCTGGCCGCCAACATCTCCAAGTCCAAGTCTCCCGCCGACTACAAGATCGTCGGCGAAGTGCTGAACGTGGAACCCATTGCCTGCATGCTGCGCAAGGACGACCCTGCGTTCAAGAAGGCCGTGGACGACTCCATCAAGCGCCAGATCAAGGACGGCTCGCTGGCCAAGCTGTACGACAAGTGGTTCATGCAGCCTGTGCCTCCAGCCAACGTGAAGATCGGCCTGCCGATGTCGGATGCGACCAAGGAAGCTTGGGCCAATCCGAATGACAAGCCCATGGAAGACTACGCCAAGAAGTAATCTTTGCGACGCTTGTGCCCCTTCGGCCAGCCGGTTTGAAGGGGCTTTTTTGTTGGACCGGGCGCCATGGTGCCTGGCCCGGCGCAATACCAAGAATTAAAGGGGTGCTCCTATGAGTTGGGATTGGCAGGTGTTCTGCCAGGACACCATGGACCGGGAAGTTGTGCAGAGCTGCTTTGGCAAGGGCGGCGACATCACTTACCTGGACTGGATGCTGTCGGCCTGGGGCTGGACCGTGTCCGTTTCGTTGCTGGCCCTGGTGCTGGCGCTTGTGTTGGGCTCATTGATCGGCACGCTGCGCACCTTGCAGGACCGGCCCATGATCGTTCGGCTGGGCAATGCCTGGGTCGAGCTGTTTCGCAATATTCCGCTGCTGGTCCAGATCTTCCTCTGGTACCACGTCATCCCCAGCCTGTTTCCTGTGATGAAGGGCGTGCCCGGCTTTGCACTGGTGGTGCTGGCTCTGGGCTTCTTCACCTCGGCGCGTATCGCCGAGCAGGTGCGCTCGGGCATCCAGGCCTTGCCGCGCGGTCAGCGTTATGCGGGCATGGCCGTGGGGTTCACCACCTTCCAGACCTACCGCTACGTGCTGCTGCCCATGGCGTTTCGCATCATCATCCCGCCGCTCACCAGCGAGACGATGAACATCTTCAAGAACTCGTCCGTGGCGTTTGCCGTGTCGGTGGCCGAACTGACCATGTTTGCCATGCAGGCCCAGGAAGAAACCTCGCGCGGCATTGAGGTCTACCTCGCCGTGACATCGCTGTACATCATCTCGGCCTTTGCCATCAACCGGATCATGGCGTTCATCGAAAAACGCGTGCGCATCCCGGGCATGGTGGTGGCCGGTGCGGCAGGGGGAGGACACTGATATGAATCTCGACTTCTCCTTCTACAACTGGGACCTGATCTCCAACTTCGTGCTCAAGGGGCTGTACTTCAGCCTGATGCTCACGGTGATCGCCACCATTGGCGGCGTGTTCTTCGGCACCCTGCTGGCGCTGATGCGCCTGTCGGGCAAGAAGTGGCTGGATGTGCCCGCCACCATCTACGTCAACGGGATGCGCTCCATCCCGCTGGTGATGGTGATTCTGTGGTTCTTCCTGCTGGTGCCTGCCATCATCGGCCGCCCCATCGGCGCCGAGGTATCGGCGGTCATCACCTTCATTGCCTTCGAAGCCGCGTATTTCAGCGAAATCATGCGCGCCGGTATCCAGTCCATCCCGCGTGGTCAGGTGTATGCCGGCCAGGCGCTCGGGATGACGTACGGCCAGAACATGAAGCTGGTGGTGCTGCCCCAGGCGTTCCGCAACATGCTGCCGGTGCTGCTCACGCAGACCATCATCCTGTTCCAGGACACCTCGCTGGTGTATGCGATTGGCGCCTACGACATGCTCAAGGGCTTTGAAGTGGCGGGCAAGAACTTTGGCCGTCCCATCGAGGCCTACCTGGCCGCCGCCGTGCTGTATTTTGTGATGTGCTACGCGCTGTCCTGGGCGGTCAAGCGCCTGCACCAGAAGATCGCCATCATCCGGTGATCCGAGAGATTGAGGAATAAACAATGATCGAACTCAAAAACGTATCCAAGTGGTATGGCCCCGTGCAGGTGCTCAACGAGTGCTCGGCCACCATCAACAAGGGCGAAGTGGTGGTGGTGTGCGGCCCTTCGGGCTCGGGCAAGTCCACGCTGATCAAGACCATCAACGCGCTCGAACCCTTCCAGAAGGGCGAGATCACGGTGGACGGCGTGAAGCTGCACGACCCCAGCACCAACCTGCCCAAGCTGCGCAGCCGCGTGGGCATGGTGTTCCAGCACTTCGAGCTGTTCCCCCACCTGTCGGTGACGGACAACCTGACCATTGCGCAGATCAAGGTGCTGGGCCGCAGCGCGGACGACGCCAAGAAGCGCGGCCTGAAGATGCTGGAGCGCGTGGGCCTGATCGCCCACAAGGACAAGTTCCCCGGCCAGCTCTCGGGTGGTCAGCAGCAGCGCGTGGCCATTGCCCGTGCGCTGTCGATGGACCCCATCGTGATGCTGTTCGACGAACCCACGTCCGCGCTCGACCCAGAAATGGTCGGCGAAGTGCTGGACGTGATGGTGGGCCTGGCCAACGAAGGCATGACCATGATGTGCGTGACCCACGAAATGGGCTTTGCCCGCAAGGTGAGCAACCGCGTGATCTTCATGGACGTGGGCGGCAAGATCCTGGAAGACTGCTCCAAGGAGGAGTTCTTCAACAACCCCGATGCACGCCAGCCCCGTACCAAGGACTTCCTCAACAAGATCCTGGCGCATTGATTCCCCCTGAGTCGCCTGCGGCGCCTTCCCCCAGGGGACGCCGCCAGCGCGGCGGGGCGGCCCTTGCGCGGCAGCTACTGGCCTAGGCCCTGCCTGTTCCACGGGTGTGGGCTGTCCGCAGGGCGGGATGAGGCCGGAAAGAGGAAGGTAAAAAGCGCTCTTCGGAGCGCTTTTTTCATGGGCACAGGAACGACCGAAAACGTGGGGCGGTCCAGCGGGGGGCGCCAGTTAGCGCTTGCTCCCCCGCCGCCCCGCAGGCGGGTTGCCTTCCACGATGAGCTGGGCTTCCACGTCCTTCCACAGGTCATCGCGCCGCTTCAGGGCTTCAGATACGGCCTCGTGCCGCAGCTGGGCCACGGCCGACACCAGGGCATTGCACACAAAAAATGCGGCGGTGTACGAGTCGAAGGGCGAGGCATTGGAGATGCGCACTTGCACGCGGTGGTGTGCCAGGGCCGCCAGTGGCGCGGCGTTGCTGTCGATGATGGCCAGCACCTGCGCCCCCGCGTCGCGGAACCGCTGGGCCACCTTCACCGGCCCGCTGGCATAGCGGCGGATGCTGAAGACCAGCAGCGTGTCCTCGGGCTGGATCCACAGCAACTGGTCGGTGGCGGCCACGGCGCCCGCGCCCAGCTCGTGCACGCCAGGGCGGCACATGTTCAGGTGCAGGGCCAGCCAGGCGGCCACGGGGGCGCTGTTGATCTGCGCCAGCACAAAGATGCGCCCCTGGCTCTGCGCGATGCGCGCGACGGTGGCCTCGAATGCCGCCATGTCCAGCCCGTCGCGCGTGGCGGTGATGTTGTGCTGGTCGTGCAGCACGGCGTCGTCCACACATTGCTGCAGGCTGCGTTCGGTGCCGATGGTGACGGGCGCGCGCTGCCCGGCGGTTTGCAGCAGCGCCGTGACCTCGCCCCGCGCCTCGCGCTGAGCCTCGGCATAACTCGCGTAGCCCAGCTTGGCAAACAGCCGCACCACGGTGGATGCGCTGGTGCCGGTGCGCGCCGCCAGCGCGGTGGCCGACTCCAGCAGCGCGTGCGGGTAGTCGCGCCCCAGCGCCTCGGCCAGGGCGCGCTCGCTGGCGGTGAGTTCGCTGCCCTGGCGGGCCAGGCGCTCGGTCAGCAGTGCGGTGGATGATTGCAATGATGATTTCATTTATGTCTCATTTATGAAAAATGTATTGCAAACAGCCGAAACGCGTGCAACACTGCGGCGCAAATTGTGCCCCGGCCCGGGGTATGACCCAAGGACAAACATGCACGAAACGCTCGAAAACACGGCGTCCCAGGCGCCATCGACCCTATCCGCCCCGGCACTGGCCTGGCTGGCGGCCCAGGGGCAGGCCATGCAAGACCTGTTGCAAAAAGTGGTCAACATCGACAGCGGCAGCCGCGACGAAGCGGGTGTGACCGCCGTGGCCCATGCGCTGGCCGAGCGCCTGCTGGCGGCAGGCGTGCCCGTGCAGTTCGAGCCCGTGCCCGGCTACGGCGTGCTGCTGCACGCCCAGGTCAATGCCGCAGGCGAGGGCGCGCCGATCATCCTCATGGGCCACATGGACACCGTGTACCCCGCTGGCACGGTGGCGCGCCGCCCCTTCCGCGTGGAAGACGGCCGTGCCTACGGCCCCGGCGTGGCCGACATGAAATCCGGCCTGGTGCTCAACGTGTTTGTGGCCGAGGCGTTTGCACGCTGTGGCGGCCTGGGCGCACCGCTGCACCTGTTCTTTTCGTGCGACGAAGAGATCGGTTCGCCCGCCACGCGCGACCTCATCATGGACCGCGTGCGGGGCGCCCGTGCCGTGTTCAATGCCGAGCCCGGCCGCGTGAGCGGCAACGTGGTCACCAGCCGCAAGGGCTCGATGGTGGTGGAGTTCGAAGTGACCGGCGTGGCCGCGCACGCAGGCATCAACCACGCGGCAGGCGCCAGCGCCATCGAGGCCATCGCGCGCAAGACGCTGGCACTGCACGCGCTGACCGACACGGCCACGGGCGTGACCTGCAACGTGGGTGTGGTGCAGGGCGGCATCGTGCCCAACATGGTCGCCCCACATGCCAAGGCCGAGGTGGACCTGCGTTTTACCGCCGACACCAACCCCGACGAGTTGCTGGAGCGCGTGCGCGCCATCGTCGAAGAAGTATCCGTGCCCCGCACCCAGGGCCGCATCACCACCGCGCGCCGCACCCTGCCCATGAAGCCTACCCCCGACTACCTGCTGGCGCTCTACCAGCAGGGCGCACGTTCGCTGGGCTTTGAGGTGCAGGGCGAGTTCACCGGCGGCGCGGCCGACAGCGGCCTCACGGCCTCGGTGGGTGTGCCCACGCTGTGTGCCACCGGCCCCGTGGGCGGCCATCCGCACACCGAGCGCGAATACTGTGAGCTGGCCACCTTCGTGCCCCGCGCACAGGCCGTGGCGCTGGCGGTGCTGGGCCACCCCTGAGAACGTGTGAAAGAACCCGCCATGCCTGCTCATTCCGCCAAAACGCAACCGATCGTCGTTGCAAATGCTCGCCATAGCACGCGCTATGACTGCGCTTTGCGCCTAGATCGGCCGCGTTTTCACGGCCTGCTCAGGCACGCCGGATTCATTCACGCGTTCTGATTCCTGCTTTTTCTTTCGATTGTTTTTTGCGTTTTGATGACCGCCATGAACCACATCCCTTCCCGTCGCCACCTCCTGTCCACCGGCCTGGGCCTCGCGGGCCTTGCTGCCGTGCCTGCCTGGGCGCAGGAAAAATTCCCCTCGCGCCCCATCACGCTGGTTGTGCCGTTCCCACCCGGGGGTTCGGTGGACATCATGGCGCGCCAGTATTCCGAGCCGCTGTCCAAGGTGCTGGGCGTGCCCATCGTGGTGGAAAACCGCGCGGGCGCGGGCGGTTCGGTGGGCGCGCAGTATGTGGCGCGCGCCAAGGCCGACGGCTATACGCTGGTCGTGTCGTCGCAAAGCAGCCACCTGGCCAACCCGCTCACGCAGCCCAAGGTGGGTTACGACCCGGTCAAGGACTTTGAAAACATCGCCATCCTGGGCCGCCTGCCCAATGCGCTGGTGGTGCACAGCAGCCTGCCGTTCAAGACCTTCAAGGAGTTCATCGACTACGCCAAGAAGAACCCCGGCAAGCTCAACTACGGCAGCGGCGGCGTGGGCAGCATGGGCCAGCTGAACGTGGAAATGCTCAAGGCCGCCACCGGCGCCTTCACCACCCACATCCCCTACCGGGGCGGCACGCCGCTGATCACCGCAGTGCTGGGCAACGAGGTGCAGTTCATCCTCGACAACCTGGTCATCATGCTGCCGCACATCCAGGCGGGCAAGGTGCGTGCGCTGGCCCTGGCCAACGACCAGCGCCTGCCGCAGCTGCCCGACGTGCCAACCCTGGCCGAAGTGGGCTACCCCCAGCTCAACCTCACGTCGTGGATTGGCCTGGCCGCGCCCGGCGGCACGCCCGACGCCATCGTGCAGACCCTGTACAAGGCCGTGCGCGAGGTCGCCACCTCGCCTGCCATGCTGGCCAACCTCAAGGAGCGCGGCGTGATCGCACCCGAAGAGATGACCCCCGCCGCGTTCGAGAAGATGATGTCCGAGCGCCTGGTGAAGTTTGGCGAGGTGGTGCGCAAGGCGGGCATCACCGCCGAGTAAGGTGTTCAGGATGCTCTTCACGAATCAGCGCGCGGTGTGCCTCTGCGGCTTGGGTGGATGAAGGGCATCCTTTGGGCGCTGAAATCTGAGGTTTTTTAGCGATCGGCGCGCAACTGGTAAGCGCTGATAGCTATCAAAATTATAGTAATCATGCCAATGGGACAATGTCGCCCATGACAGCCGCACTCCACACCCCCACCGCGCCCACCACCCTCACCATCACCCGCCCCGACGACTGGCACCTGCATGTGCGCGACGGGGAGCCGCTGCACACGGTGGTGCCCCACACCGCCGCCCAGTTTGGCCGCGCGATCATCATGCCCAACCTGCGCCCACCGGTCACCACGGCCGAGCAGGCCCTGGCCTACAAACAGCGCATCCTGGCCGCCGTGCCCGCTGGCGTGCAGTTCGAGCCGCTGATGACGCTGTACCTCACCGACAACCTGCCCGCCGACGAGATCGCGCGCGCCAAGGACGCGGGCGTGGTGGCCTGCAAGCTCTATCCCGCCGGCGCCACCACCAACAGCGATGCGGGCGTGACCGACCTGCGCAAGACCTACAAGACGCTCGAAGCCATGCAGAAGGCGGGCATGCTGCTGCTGGTGCACGGCGAGGTGACCAGCAGCGACATCGACCTGTTCGACCGCGAGGCCGTGTTCATCGAGCAGCAGCTCATCCCGCTGCGCCGCGACTTCCCCGAGCTGAAGATCGTCTTCGAGCACATCACCACCAAGGACGCGGCCGACTACGTGATGCAGGCCGACCGCTTCACCGCCGCCACCATCACCGCGCACCACCTGCTGTACAACCGCAACGCCATATTCATTGGTGGCGTGCGCCCGCACTATTACTGCCTGCCGGTGCTCAAGCGCGAAACGCACCGCGTGGCGCTGGTGCAGGCCGCTACCAGCGGCAGCAGCAAGTTCTTCCTGGGCACCGACAGCGCACCGCACCCCGCGCACCTCAAGGAACACGCCAGCGGCTGCGCGGGCTGCTATACGGCCCACGCCGCCATCGAGATGTATGCCGAGGCGTTCGACAACGCGGGCGCGCTCGACAAACTCGAAGGTTTTGCCAGCTTCTACGGCCCCGACTTCTACAACCTGCCGCGCAACACGGGCACGATCACCCTGCGCCGCGAATCGTGGACGCCCCCCGACAGCTTTGCGTTTGGCGAAGCCGAACTCAAGCCCCTGCGCGCCGGTGAAGCCCTGCCGTGGCGGCTGGTGTAAGCGAGGCCTTCGACGCCATCGACTGGAGTGCTCCCTGGCTGGCGCCGTGGCGCGGCCAGGGCCAGCCTGCGGCGCAGCGGGTGCTTCAGGGCAATCTGGCGGTGCACCAGGCTTTGCAGGCCACCGCACCGTTGGGCGTGCCTGTGGGCTTCGTGCTGCAAGACGAGCTGCCAGACGGTACCGCCTACGAGCAGTACATCTGGGACACCCGCCGTGTGCCCACGCGCGACAACCTGCACGACTTTTTCAACGGCCTGGTCTGGCACCAGTTTCCGCACACCAAGCGCCGCCTGAACCAGCTGCAGGCCCAGGCCATTGCTACTGACGGCGTGCAGGCCGTGCGCGGGCCGCTGCGCGATGCGCTCACGGTGTTTGATGAAAACGGCGCAGTGCTGCAGGCGCCCGACGCGCTGTGGCAGGCGCTGCGCTCGCGCGACTGGACGCGGCTGTTCATCGACCTGCGCCCGCTGTGGGGCCAGGCCCGCCTGGTGCTGGTGGGCCACGCGCTGATGGAAAAGCTGGTTGCACCCAGAAAACCCATGGTTGCGCACGTCTATCAAGCTCCACAAGCTATTGAATCCATAGCGGATCTGGATGCCTGGCTGGCGCAGGAGATTCAGCCCCAGCCCTGGGCTGCCAAACCTTTCTCGCCGCTGCCGGTGCTGGGCGTGCCCGGCTGGTGGCCCGCCAACGAGGTGCAGGGTTTTTACGCCGATGCCCAGGTGTTCCGGCCGCCCCGCGCCGCCGCAGGGGCCTAATTCCCGCCAAGGCTTGTGTGATAAGGGCGTGGTGAAGGTTTGCACCTACCATAGCGCGATGCAATCGCGGCCAGGGGGCGGGTGCTTTGCCCACCGGGTGGCGGCGCTTGAAGCGCGGCGCCCGGCCCCCATCTGAGCCAGCAAACACCTGTTGTTGTTTACCCCACGGAGAATTCAAGCCATGAAGCGGATCCTGTTATTTGTGATGACCAACCTGGCCGTCGTTGTCGTGCTGGGGGTGGTGGCCAGCCTGCTGGGCGTCAACCGCTACCTCACGGCCAACGGGCTGAACCTGGGCGCGCTGCTGGGCTTTGCGCTGGTCATGGGTTTTGGCGGCGCCATCATTTCGCTGCTCATCAGCAAGCCCATGGCCAAGTGGACCTCGGGCGTGCGCGTGATCGACGGCTCCGGCTCGCCCGACGAGCGCTGGATTGTCGAGACTGTGCGCAAGTTTGCCGACAAGGCGGGCATCGGCATGCCCGAAGTCGGTATCTTCGAAGGCGATCCGAATGCCTTTGCTACCGGCGCGTTCAAGAATTCGGCGCTCGTGGCCGTGTCCACCGGCCTGCTGCAGGGCATGACGCGTGACGAGGTCGAGGCCGTGATCGGCCACGAGGTGGCCCACATTGCCAATGGCGACATGGTGACCATGACGCTGATCCAGGGCGTGATGAACACCTTTGTGGTGTTCCTGTCGCGCGTGATCGGCTATGCGGTGGACAGCTTTCTGCGCAAGAACGACGAGAACAGCTCGGGCCCCGGCATCGGCTACTACGTCACCACCATCGTGCTCGACATCGTGCTGGGCTTTGCCGCAGCCATCATCGTGGCCTGGTTCAGCCGCCAGCGCGAGTTCCGTGCCGACGCAGGCGCAGCGCAACTCATGGGCCGCCGCCAGCCCATGATCAATGCCCTGGCCCGCCTGGGCGGCATGCACCCCGGCGAGCTGCCCAAGAGCGTGGCCGCCATGGGCATTGCCGGTGGCATTGGCAAGCTGTTCAGCACCCACCCGCCCATCGAAGAGCGCATTGCTGCGCTGCAGAACGCGCAGCAGCAATAAGGGCCGACCGGGTGGGGCTGGGCCCCCCGGTGTCCCCCAAGAAGCCGCCGCAGGGTTTGCGCCCTGCGGCGGTTTCCTTTTGGGGCAACCAACCAGGTTGCGGGGCATCGCAGGGGCTCGCACCATGGCAGGCCCCTTGCCACCTCAAGTGGGTGTCACCTTGTGTCGATAAGCTGGTGTGTGCCTGCGGTGCCCCGGCGCATGCCCCGGGGCTGGTTGTCGACTGCGGCCCGGTGTTTTTTGTCCCCCCACGGAATCCTCTTTATGTCCATCTCCCACGCACGTGTTGCGGTTCGCCTGGCCCTGGCCTTTGGTGTTGTGTGTCTTGTCATGTCGCTGTCGGCGGCCGTGGGCATCTGGCGGCTGGCGGGGCTGCAGGACATTGCCGACGACCTGGGCGGCGCGTCGTCCGAACGTGCGTTGCTGGCGCGCGAGCTGCATGCCATCGTGGTGCTCAGCTCCGCGCGTGCCGAGACCCTGCTGGAAATCGATAACGCCGCCTATGCTGCCCGTATCGATGCCGACCGCAAGGTGACTTCGGCCCGGTCCTCCGAAGTGCGCAAGCGCCTGGACGAACTGGCGGCAGACCCCGAATCCCAGGCGCTGTTCGACGCCATCGACAAGGCGGGCAACGGCTTTCGTACCGTACGGGACGACTTGGTGAAGCGCCGCAAGGCGGGCGAGGCCTTGCCCGCAGACGCAGTGGCCAACCAGCTGCGCCCGGCGGCCGAAGCCTACGCAGCAGCCGTGAACAAGCTGGCCGAGTTCCAGCGCCAGCGCGTGGCCCAGGCCCGCGAGGCCGCCGCCAGCAGCGAACGCCAGGGTATCGCCCTGCTGGCGGCAGGTTCGGCGGTCGGCTTGTTGCTGAGCCTGGCCTGTGCGTGGTGGCTATCGCGCTCCATCCTGCGGCCGCTGGCCCAGGCCTCCGAGGTCACCGACTGCATCGCCGAAGGCGACCTCACCTCGTCCATCCCCGCCTTGAGCGCGGGCAACCGCGACGAGCTGCAGGCCCTGCAGTCGCGCCTGGGTGGCATGCAGGCTCGCCTGGCGGGGCTGGTGGTGGGTATGCGCCAGGCCAGCACCTCGGTGGCCGGTGCCAGCAGCGAGATTGCGGCGGGCAACAGCGACCTGTCGGCGCGCACCGAACACACGGCCTCCAACCTCGAAGAGATCGCTGCGAGCATGGAGGAGCTGCTGGCCACCGTGCGCCACAGCGCCGATGCCGCCGCGCAGGCCAGCAGCCTGGCCACGGGCGCGAGCGACGTGGCCCGCCGAGGCCGCGAGGCGGTGGACCGCGTGGTGGGCACCATGGACGGCATTGCGCTGTCGTCCCGCCGCATCGCCGACATCACCAGCGTGATCGACGGCATCGCCTTCCAGACCAACATCCTGGCGCTCAACGCCGCCGTCGAGGCCGCGCGTGCGGGTGAGCAAGGGCGGGGCTTTGCCGTGGTGGCGGGCGAGGTGCGCAGCCTGGCCCAGCGCTCGGCCACGGCAGCCAAGGAGATTGGGGGCCTGATCAGCGACAGCGTGCGGCAGGTGGACGAAGGCTCCAAGCTCGTGCACGCGGCCGGCAGCACCATGGGTGAGATTGTCGACTCGGTGGGCCAGGTGGCCACCATCATTGGCGAGATCAGCACGGCGGCGCGTGAGCAGACCACGGGCCTGAGCCAGGTGGGAGAGGCCGTCTCGCAGCTCGACCAGATGACGCAGCAGAACGCTGCGCTGGTGGAGGAATCCTCCGCCGCAGCCCAGGGCCTGCGTGTGCAGGCGCAGCAACTGGCCGAGCTGGTGGAGGCCTTCCGCCTGCCCGCTGGCAACGCGCTGCGCTGAGCAGGGCTGGGCGGAGAGCAGGGGCGTACCGCTCTACTTCACCTCCACCCGCCAGCGCCGCCGTGGCGCACGCAGCGCATGGCGCTTGCGGTACTCGGCCGGGGCCATGCCGGTGTAGCGCACAAAGATGCGCCGGAACGCCGCCGGGTCGGCGTAGCCGCAGGCCACGGCAATGCTGGGCACGCTTTCCAGCGTCACCTCCAGCATCACCCGGGCACGCGCGCAGCGCAGGCCGTGCAGGTGGTCCAGCGGCGACTGCGACAGCTCCTGCTGAAAATGCCGCAGCAGGGTGCGTGTGCTCACCGATGCGGCCTCGGCCAGCCGGTCCAGCGAGTAAGGCTGGTCCAGGTGCGCCTCCATCCAGGCAATGGCGCGGGCCAGGGTGCTGTCGCGCGTGGCCGGGATGTGCTGCTGTGCGTTGGCCTGCAGCGCCGCGCGGGCGCGCTGGTGGTCGGGGGTCATCACGGTCTCGCAGGCGGCGGCCAGCTCCGGCCCCAGCGCCTGGCGCACCAGGGCAATGGCCAGCAGGTTCACGTTGCTGGGCAGCGCGCAGCTCAGCCAGGGGCCGTCGTCCGACAGGTCCTGGCCCAGGCTGTGGCCGATGCCCGGGAAGTCCCGTTCAAACCCCGCGATGTAGAACCAGGGCAGGCAGGCCTGGCGCCCATTCAGCCGCCCGCTTTGCGCCGCCAGCCAGGCGCCATTGCCCATGGTGAGCAGCTTTTGCCCTGCGTCCAGCGCAATGCCCAGCTGGCGTGACAGCGCCTGGTGGCGGGCTGCCACGGCACGGATGGCCGGGATGTCTGGCGCGTGGAACGAGGGGATGAACAGCGCCCGGGTGGGGGCCAGTGCCGCATCCTGGTCATCTGGCACCGTGTAGGCTGCCAGGGGGCTCGGCAAGGGGGCCAGGGGCAGGCCCTCGGCGTCCAGCAGGCGCCAGGCAAGGCGGGGTGCTTGTGCACCCAGCCGCTGACTGGCCAGCAGGTTGGCGCCGCGCAGCAGGTCGATGAGCTGCAGGGCACTGCCTGCGGCCGATTCGGGCAGCAGCGGGATGTCCACGCGGAACACCGGGGGCTTGGGCGGCGCCGAAGGCAAGGACGAAGGTGACGGCGGCATGGCGATATTGGCTCTGTGTATGGCGATTTTCGCTTTTCATGAAGGCAGCGTGCGCTTTTAGCATGAACGTGCTTTTCGCTTCCCCACCCAGGCCCTCGTGGCTGTTCACTCCCTACGGATCTGCCCATGCACAAACCCCTCTCTGCCATTGCGCTTGCCACCGGCCTCGTCGCCAGCGGGCTGACTTTTGTCTCTTCGGCCCAGGCCCAGGTGCTGGATGCCGCGGGCCTGCAGACCATCGACGCCGCCGTGAACGCCGTGGCGCCCAAGATGGTCAGCTGGCGCCGCGATATCCATGCCCACCCCGAACTCTCGGGCCAGGAAGTGCGCACCGCCAAGCTCGTGGCCGAGCACCTCAAGAAGCTGGGCATGGAGGTGCAGACCGGCGTGGGCGGCACGGGCGTGGTGGGCACGCTCAAGGGCGGCCTGCCCGGCAAGGTGGTGGCCCTGCGCGCTGACATGGACGCGCTGCCGGTACTGGAAAACACCGCCCTGCCATTTGCCAGCAAAGCCAAGGCCACCTACCTGGGCAAGGAAGTGCCCGTGATGCACGCCTGTGGCCATGACGCCCACACCGCCATGCTGATGGGCGCGGCCGAGGTGCTGGCGAGCATGAAGGCCCAGCTGCCCGGCACGGTGAAGTTCATCTTCCAGCCCGCAGAAGAGGGCGCGCCCGTGGAGGCCGATGCCAACGGCAAGGTGCCCAGCTTCGGCGCCAAGGCTATGATCGAAGCCGGTGCGCTCAAGGACGTGCAGGCCATCTACGGCCTGCACATCACCTCCAACCTGCCGGGCGGCGTGGTGGGCTACCGCAGCGGCCCGCTGATGGCTGGGTCGGACAACATCACCATCCATGTGGAAGGGCGGGGCGGCCATGGCTCGTCGCCCTGGGCCACCATCGACCCCATCGTGGCCGCCAGCCAGGTGGTGATGGGCCTGCAGACCGTGGTGAGCCGCCAGCTCAACATCAGCCAGGAACCGGTCGTGGTCACCATCGGCCAGATCCAGGGCGGCACCCGCTACAACATCATCCCCGACAAGGTGGAGATGATGGGCACGCTGCGCACGTTTGACGAAGACATGCGCCAGGAAGCGCTCAAGCGCATCACCACCACGGCCGAATCGATCGCTGCCGCCAGCGGCGCCAAGGCCAGCGTGCGTTTTGGCCCCGTGGCCTACCCCGTGACCACAAACCCTGCGCAACTCACACAGGCGTCGCTGCCCGCGCTGAACCTGGCCATGGGCGGCAAGACCATGGTGATCCCCAAGGTGGCGGGCTCGGAGGACTTCTCGGAGTTCCAGAAGGTCGTGCCTGGCTTCTTCTACTTCCTGGGCGCACCGCCCAAGGGCAAGGAATTTGCCAAGGCGCCACCCAACCACTCCGCGCTGTTCGACATCGACGAAGACCAGCTGCCGACCGGCGCACGCAGCCTGGCCGCACTGGCCGTGGACTTCCTGCAGCGCAAGTAAGAAGCGAAAAGAAGAGGGGCGCCGCGCGGCTCAGGCCGTGCGGCGGGACGAAGCCAGTCGGCTGCCGATGAGCAGGCGAAACGGCAGCAGCAGCGCCACGCCCAGCCCCAGCTTCACCGCGAGGTCACCCAGTGCCCAGGTGATCCACGGGTCGCTGGTGCCCCCAAACGCAATGCTCCAGAACACGGCCGTGTCCAGCATGGCCGCCAGTAGTGTGGCCACCAGCGGCGCGCGCCACCAGGTGCCGTGGCGCAGGCGGTCGAACACGGCAATGTCCAGCCATTGCGAGAGCAGAAAGGCTGCGCCCGACGCGATGGCAATGCGCGCAGGCGCCAATACCAGCGAGGCGGCCACCGCCACCGCAAACCCCACCCAGGCCACCCGCCGCGCCTGCTGCGGGCCGTGGGCGCGGTTCACCAGCTCGCTCACCAAAAAGGCCACCGGGTAGGTGATGGCGCCCCAGGTGAGCCAGTTGTTGATGGGGAACTGCACGAGGACGTTGGACGCCAGCACCACGGCGGCCATGGCCAGCGCGGCTATGGTGAACTGGCGCAAAGTAGAAGTGGTAAACGCTGAGGCGGCCACGGTGTGTGTGCGAGTGTGTACGGCTTCAAATGGGGGTGTGCAGATTGCACACCTGCCAAGCGCTCACGGCTTGGGTTGTAGGTGCGCGCTGGCCTGCTGTGGGAATTTCGCCATGAGCCACTTGAGTACTTCTAGCTGATCTGCTGCCGTGGCGCGGCGAACCTGGATCAGGATTTTTTGCAGATCCGGGCGGGTCAAGGTGGCATTGGATGCGCCTTCGTTGCAGACCGAGCAGATGGCGCGCAAATTGGCGGGGTCATCGGTGCCGCCCATGCTTTTGTCGATGACATGCCCGAGGTGCAAGCGCGTTTTGCGGGTGGTGTCGTAGGGGTGGGGTTCACCTGCTACGGCTCCGCACATCTGGCAAGTGAACCCGTTCCGGTCCAGCACAAAGGCCCGTGTTTCTTTCGAAATGGCACGTGCGAATGCCGGTTGTGGCTTAGCGGTTTCGAGCAGGTATTGCCCGGGCTTGAGTGCGCTGCGGTCGTTGTGCGTCAGGATCAGGTAACCCTCTTCGGTGCGCAGTTCACGCACCCTTCGAGCCCATTCAGATTGGTTGTCTGCCACCGTGCGCAGCTCGTCTGAGTCCATCACGCGACCCAAGTTGGCGAGGAAATGGGCGCGCAGTTTGCCTCGGGCGCCACCCCTGGCAGGTTTGTCTTGCATGGTCAGGCTCGTTTGAGTTTGGGTTTTGCGGCCGCGTTGAGCGCGATGCGTATTTTTTCACCGACTGCGCAGGCGACCGGGGGCGGGAAAGCATTGCCGATTTGCCGGTAAGCCGCTGTTTTTTTCCCGCTGAATTGCCAGTGATCTGGGAAGCCCTGGATGCGAGCGGCCATTCGAACCGTCAAACGAGGCATGCCGACGAAGTCGGGCTCTGGGGCTGCATTGGCAATCCCCATGCCATCCACGCCAAGCGCTGCCCACGCCTTTTTGGCGCGCGTGGGGCCGAGGTCTGGGCCCCCATGCTTTTTGCTGCCTCCCACCAAGGTCGGGGCAATCTCATTCGCCTGTTGCCTCCATTGCTCAGCGCCGTGCCATCCATCGGCTTGCATCAGATCTACCAGCGCATCGCCCACGGTTGGCGGGCGTTTCGATTGGGCTTCGGGCCAGCTGAAGTAGGCTGCGGCATCCTTCTTCAGCGCTACAAAAACCACCCGTGGCCGTAACTGCGGCACGCCGTAGTCACTTGCATGCAGCAAGCGCCATTCAGCCACGTAGCCCAACTTTTGAAGGCTCTCAACAATGCTCTTGCGGTAGTCGTCGAACACTGCATCCAGCAGGCCGCGCACGTTCTCCAGCATCACTGCCTCGGGCAGGCATTCAGACACCAAACGAATGGCCTCCGGAAAAAGGTCCCGCTCATCGTCGATTCCGAGTTGTTTTCCCGCTTTCGAGAAAGGAGGGCAGGGAACCCCTCCTGCCAACAAAGCAACACCCCGCCAGCGATCTGCTTGGTAGTGGCGCACATCACCTTGCGTGACATGCCATTGCGGGCGATTGAACCGCAGGGTTTCGCAGGCTGGTGGCTCGATCTCAACCAGACTGACATGCTCAAAACCGGCCTGCTCCAAGCCTAGCGCCTGGCCGCCTGCACCCGCGCAGATTTCAATGGAACTCAGCGGCACAGCAAATCCTTCGGGCTAAAAACTGTTTAAGCATACAGTATTTTGGTGAATGCGGAGATAGAAGAACGCCGCCGCTTAGAGGCTCTGCGCCAATATGCAGCGCGCCACCGCCTCACCCACCTTGATGCCATCCACGCCCGCCGACAGGATGCCGCCCGCGTAGCTCGCGCCTTCACCCGCCGGGTACAGGCCCGGTGTGTTCAGGCTTTGCAGGTTCTCATTGCGCCCGATCTTGAGCGGCGACGAGGTGCGTGTCTCCACGCCCGTCAGCACCGCGTCGTGCATGTCAAAGCCCTTGATCTTGCGGCCGAACGCGGGCAGCGCCTCGCGCAGCGCCTCGATGGCGTAGCCGGGCAGGGCAGCGTGCAGGTCGGTGAGAAGCACGCCGGGCTTGTACGAGGGCTCCACATCACCCAGCTGCGTAGATGGCTTGCCCGCGATGAACTCGCCCACCAGCTGGCCCGGTGCGCTGTAGTCACGCCCGCCCAGCACAAAGGCATTCGATTCGAGCTGGCGCTGCAGCACGCTGCCTGACAAGGGGTGGAACTGCCCGGCGGGCAGGGCCTCGACGCCATAGGTCTGGCCCAGGTGGGTTTCAAATGCCTGCGCGTCCTGCGGGTAGTCGCGTGGGTCGATGCCCACCACCATGCCCGCGTTGGCATTGCGCTCGTTGCGCGAATACTGGCTCATGCCGTTGGTCACCACGCGGTTGGGCTCGCTGGTGGCGGCCACCACGGTGCCACCGGGGCACATGCAGAAGCTGTACACCGCGCGCCCGTTGGCGGCGTGGTGCACCAGCTTGTAGTCGGCCGCGCCCAGCAGCGGGTGGCCCGCGTGGCGGCCCCAGCGGGCGCGGTCGATCACGCCCTGCGGGTGTTCGATGCGGAAACCGATGGAGAACGGCTTGGCCTCCATGGCCACGCCGCGCTTATACAGCATGGCAAAGGTGTCGCGCGAGCTGTGGCCCAGGGCCATCACCACATGGTCGGCACGCAGCTCGGTGGTCTCGCCCGTGGCCTGGTTCAGCACCTTCAGGCCGCGCAGGTGGCGCTGGTCGCCCTGGCCTTCGATGATCACGTCCGTCACGCGCTGCTCGAAGCGGATCTCGCCGCCCAGCGCAATGATCTGCTCACGCAGGTTCTCCACCACCTTCACCAGCTTGAAGGTGCCGATGTGCGGGTGGGCCACGTACAGGATTTCTTCGGGCGCGCCGGCCTTGACGAACTCGTTCATCACCTTGCGGCCCAAGTGGCGCGGGTCCTTGATCTGGCTGTAGAGCTTGCCGTCACTGAAAGTGCCTGCGCCGCCTTCACCAAACTGCACGTTGCTTTCGGCATGCAGCTCGCGCTTGCGCCACAGGCCCCAGGTGTCTTTGGTGCGCTCGCGCACGGTCTTGCCGCGCTCCAGCACGATGGGCTTGAAGCCCATTTGCGCCAGCACCAGTGCGGCAAAGATGCCACAGGGGCCAAAGCCCACCACCACGGGGCGCAGCGGCAGTTTGGCGGGCGCCTGGCCCACAGCGTGCCAGGCCATGTCGGGCGTGGGCTGGATGTGCGGGTTGCCTGCGAACTGCGCCAGCAGTGCGGCCTCGCGCGCTGGCTGAGCCAGCGTGATGTCCACGATGTACACCGCCAGCAGGTCCACCTTGCGCGCATCGAAGCTGCGCTTGAACACATGCAGGTGGGCGATGTCGGCATCGGCGATGCCCAGGATTTTGGTAACAGCGGCGCGCAGGGGCGCCTCGGGGGCTTCGGCCACGGTAAAGGGCAGCCGGATTTCGGAGAGTCGGATCATGGTCTTGCGGGCCCGTGTCGATCGGGCGGCGTGCAAAGTCGTGGGGCCGTGATTTTACCGGCGTGGCCCCGCTGACCAGCCCCCACAAAAAAGGCCCGCCGGGTGGCGGGCCTTGGGGCCAAAGCTATTAAAACCTGTTTGCTATCAATTAAATAGCATTAAGCGCTTGATGGTCGCGCGCAAACGGCCATTTTGGCTTGTATTTTTTGCCCCTCAAGCAGGCAGAAAGTCTTCCACCGACAGGTAACGCTCGCCCGTGTCGTAGTTGAAGCCCAGCACCTTGGCGCCCGCAGGCAGCTCGGGCAGCTTTTGCGCAATGGCCGCCAGCGTGGCGCCCGACGAGATGCCCACCAGCAGGCCCTCCTCGCGCGCGGCGCGGCGGGCAAATTCGCGCGCCGGTTCGGCATCGACCTGGATCACGCCGTCCAGCAGGCTGGTGTCCAAGTTCTTGGGGATGAAGCCCGCGCCAATGCCCTGGATCGGGTGGGGCGAGGGCTGGCCGCCCGAAATCACAGGCGATGCCGAGGGCTCGACCGCAAACACCTTGAGATTCGGAAACTGAGCCTTGAGCACCTTGGCAACACCCGTGATGTGGCCGCCTGTGCCCACGCCCGTGATCAGCGCATCGATGCCATCGTGGAAGTCGGCCAGGATCTCCTGCGCCGTGGTGCGCACATGGATGTCGATGTTGGCGGGGTTCTCAAACTGCTGCGGCACCCACGCGCCGGGCGTCTGCGCCTGCAGCTCCTGGGCGCGGGCAATCGCGCCCTTCATGCCTTTCTCGCGCGGCGTCAGGTCAAACTGCGCGCCGTAGGCCAGCATCAGGCGGCGGCGCTCGATGCTCATGCTGTCGGGCATCACCAGGATCAGCTTGTAGCCCTTGACTGCCGCCACCAGCGCCAGGCCGATGCCGGTGTTGCCGCTGGTGGGCTCGATGATGGTGCCGCCGGGCTTGAGCGCGCCGGACTTTTCTGCGTCTTCCACCATGGCCAGCGCAATGCGGTCCTTGATAGAGCCACCGGGGTTGCTGCGCTCGGACTTCACCCACACATTGGCACCCGGGCCAAACAGGCGGTTGATGCGCACGTGGGGCGTGTTGCCAATGGTCTGCAGAATGTTGTCAACTTTCATGGCGTCTCCTGTGAGGTGTCGGATTGGTTTGGAGGGAGGTGAAGCGCATTCTGAACCAGTTGTTCTATGGCTCTGGTGATATGGATATAGCCAGGGTGAAGGCAGCCATGGCAGCGCCTACCGTCAGCCCGCAGGCCGGATCTCCACTTGCATCGCCCGCTCCACCGGCGTGATCTGCACCCGCACCGGTAGCCCCAGCGCAATCGTCTGCGCATTGGTGGCCGTGTGCTGCGTCACTTCGCTGCAGGTGTAGCGGGCCGCTTGGCCGCTGCGCCACACGGCCAGGGCCAGCGGCAGCATCCACTGGTCGGCCAGGTGCGGGCCTAAAGCGCCCGCGCTGCGCTGGTAGGTGCGCACCTCGTCCACCAGCCGTTTGGCCACCTGCTCAGCGGCCAGGCTGCGCTCGCCCAGCTGGCAAAACACCTCGGTGATGTGTGCGTACTCCAGGTTGGCAATCAGCGCATTGCCGGGACCCTCGTTCTGGCGCGTGGGTGGGTGGCGCAATTGGCCTGCCTCCTCCGTCCAGCCCATGCGCTGGCCCAGGGTCTGCAGCTCACGCACTGCCACGCCGCGCGAGATGCCAGGGGCCAGTGCATCGGCCCAGGCGTTTTGCAGCGGGCCGCGCTCCATCACATCCACGGGCGTTAAAGGCTGCGCTGATGGGGTGACGTGCGCCACCAGCTCACCCCCACCGGCCGGGAAGAAACCGCGGCGTTTGAGCTCCAGCTCCAGCCCCACGCCCAGCCGCCGCACCAGCGGCGCAAATGCCCGCTCCAAAAAGTCAAATGGCGGTGCCATGGGGTTGTGCGTGCCGCCCAGCAACTCCACCCGGCTCGGGCCATCGGCCAGCATCAGCGCGGGCAGCACCGTCTGCAGCACCAGCAGGCAACTGCCCGCCGTCGCAATCTGAAAACGGTAGTCGCCTGCACGTACTGCACCGGGCGTGAACACCAGCGTTTGCGAGTTCAGCTCCGCCCCCTCGGCCTGCCCGCCGCACACGGCCACCGCCGCCTGCACGCAGGCCAGGTGCTGGCGCATCAGACCCGGCTTGGGCCGCCCGGCACGGATGCGGGTGATGTGCAGCGGGTGCCCGGTGACCATGGACAGCGCCAGGCCGGTGCGCAGGATCTGGCCGCCGCCTTCCCCGGTGGAGCCGTCGAGGGTGAGTGGGACCTGCATGGAGCGCGAAGGTTGATGAATGTAGTTTTCGCTCAAGGCGACCTCAAATATCGGATTCGGAAGGCAGCTCGGCGTGGCGCAGGATGGCTTGCTCCATGCGCGACGCGCGTCCGCTGATCCATGGGTTGCGGTTACCGCAGAGGGATCGCAGCTCTTGCAAAAAATCGCTGTCTGCCACCTTGATGGCCAAGCGACAGTCGTATCGGAAACTGCCCGTGGAAGGGCAGCGGACGATCGATCGCAGCAGCGCTTCTTGTATGTCCTTGCGCTCCTTGTGTCGCAGCTCTGCTTGTTTGATCCTGGTGCAGACCACGTCGCGCAGGTAGCCTGAGCGAAAGAACCGAGGGCTGATCTGCAAATACAGAATGGCCGCGTCGCGCCATGGACCGCTGCTGTCCACGATTTCGCGTTGAGCCTGCGCACTCCACAGTCCCCACAACGGGCTCTGATAGTTGCGGAACTCCTCGGCAGCGCGCCGGTGTTCTTGACGTGACACCATGCTTGAACGCTGGCGCGCAGCAGCAGCGCGGCACGCCGCGTGCAAGCGATTCATTTCCGCCTCGGTTTCGTGAATGACGCGGGCATCGATCATTGCTCTTCACGCGGAGTCGCGCGCCGCTTGTGCTCCGTCATAGCGCAGCACCGTGTCATGCAGCAGCGCATCCAGCGCGCCGTTGCCATGCACGGGCAGAGGCTGCACCGGCTCTGCCGCGTTGCGCGCCAGCTCGGCTTCGATGAACGCATGGATGCCGGGCCAGCGGGGGCTGGTGGCGGCTTCGCCCGCGCGCATCTTTACCTCCAGCAGGGCGTTGATTTCATCGACCAGCGCGGCATCGTGTACGGGGTGCAGTGTGTGCTGGGCCAACTCGGCAAAGCGCATGGGTGGCACGCCGGGTTGGGTGCGTATCCAGCGCGCGGCGAGCAGTGGGCGCAGCACGTACAGGTACTTCTTGTAGCGCACCGTGTCGGCCTGCAGATGCTCGCGAAAGTTCTTCTTCGCCATCGACGCGTAGTGGTGCCAGCCCTTGGCGTTGGAGAACACCTGCTCCGCCAGCGCGCGGAACTGCGCCATGGTGTCCGCCTCTTCGCGGTAGACGATGGGCGAGCCCAGCCATTCGAGCAGCGTGGGGTTCGATTCGCGCATCAAGCTCAGGGCCTTGCGCAGGTCCCAGCCGTTGATGTCGAGGTCACCGCTGATGGGCACTTCGATCACGTCGCGCCCGGGCGTGACAGTGAGGTACCAGGGAAGGCGGTTGACGTAGATAAAGCGCACGTCGTAGTCGCTGTCGGGCGAGGCAAAGCCCCAGCCGCGGCTGCCGGATTCGCAGGCAAAGAGCACCGTCACATCGTTCCGGGCCTCGATGTCGCGCAGGGCCTCCAGCACCTGCGTGCGCATGTGGGGCTCCACCGGGTGGGCGGAGCGCAGCATTTCTGATGGTTGTTCTTGTTTGTACATAAAAATCGGCTTCAGCGCCTGATGGATAAGCGCTAGTAGTTATCAAAATTGGTGAGCTGTCCGTCAAAGGCGGGCTACACCCAGCCTTTCTGTCTGGCCCGTTCCGTTTCTTGGATCTTGCGCAGGCGGGCCACTCGTTGTTGCTTGGCCCGTTCTGTCAGCGATGCATAGTCAGGGTGCTTCGCAAAGTAAGGGCCCAGCCACCCATCTTCATGGGTAAACGCCATGGTCCATGCGAGATCGGGCGGAAATACGCAATAGTCCGCCATGCTGCAATGGGTGGGCAAAGCATCAGTCAGCACAGCCGTCCGTCGGTGGTTGGCCAGCACCACAATCTCGGAGCCATCCTGTTCCACATAACACCGGTCGGCATCGCTGCCGCACACGCTGGGGTAAGCCTCATAGCTGAACGTGTGCCACAGGTACTGTTTCAAACCTGGAGCACGTTCCCCAGCCGCATAGACAGCCAGCCAGCGTTGAGCCCATTGCTGTGCTTCATCTGCCTTGTACTCCCGGATGATCGCTCCTGGTCCTACCGAAAGGGCTCGATCGGGCTGGTGGTTCTTGTGCGTCATAAAGCGTTACCCCTTCACACACACAACCTGCTTGAGCGTGTACACCACCTCCACCAGGTCCTGCTGCGCCGCCATTACCGCGTCGATGTCCTTGTAGGCCATCGGAATCTCGTCGATCACGTCCGCATCCTTTCGGCATTCCACGCCTTCGGTCGCCTTGATCTGGTCCGCCACGGTGAACAGCTTCTTGGCCTTGGTGCGGCTCATGGTTCGCCCCGCGCCGTGGCTGCAGCTGTTGAAGCTCTCGGGGTTACCCTTTCCGCGCACGATGAAGCTCTTGGCCCCCATGCTCCCCGGGATGATCCCCAGCTTGCCTTGCTCAGCACTCACCGCGCCCTTGCGGGTCACGAAAACGTCTTGCCCGAAGTGCGTTTCGCGCTGCACGTAGTTGTGGTGGCAGTTCACCGCCTCAATGTGCGTCTCGAACGGCTTGGTGATGACGTTTCGCAGCGCGGCAATCACGCGGCCCATCATCACCTCGCGGTTGGCGGCGGCAAATTTTTGCGCCCACCCCACAGCTTTCACGTAGTCGCCAAAGTACTGCGCACCTTCTTCAAAGTACGCCAGGTCTTTGTCGGGCAGGTTGCGCTGGTTCATCTCGGCGTCCTTCTTGGCCAGCTCGATGAAGTGGGTGCCGATGGCGTTCCCCACTCCGCGCGAACCCGAGTGCAGCATCACCCACACGGACTGGTGTTCGTCCAGGCAGATCTCGATGAAGTGGTTCCCCGTACCTAGTGTTCCCAGGTGCTTGTAGTTGTTCGTGTTCTTGATGCGCGGGTGCGCTTCGCAAATCTCGTCGAACTCATCCACCAGCCCCGCCCAGGCGCGGTCGGTCTCAGCGGGCGGCGCATCCCAGCTTCCCTTATCACGGCCAAAGCGCTTGGGCGTCATCCCCACCGGCACCGCGCGCTCGATGGCGGCGCGCACGCCAGAGAGGTTGTCGGGCAGGTCGCTGGCGGTCAGCGTGGTCTTGCACGCCATCATTCCGCACCCCAGGTCCACCCCCACCGCAGCGGGGATGATGGCCTTGAGGGTAGGCACCACCGAGCCGATGGTCGCGCCGATTCCCAGGTGCACATCGGGCATCACTGCCACGTGCTTGAACACGATGGGTAGGCGCGCGATGTTGCGCAGCTGGTTTCGGGCTTCTTCTTCCACGGGTACGCCGTTGGTCCACATCTTCACGGGCACACCGTTCGGGATTTCGAGTTGTTCGTAGTTATTGGTCATGGTTCTTTTCTCGTTGTTTCTTTGTTGTGTTGTTCGTTTTTAGGGCGACGGGCGTTATGCGGTCATCGCGTCAAAAACTGCGCTGATCCGCTCCGGGAGCGGGTAGCGCTGATGGTCCACGGCCCCCGCTGGCAACCAGGAACTGGTGGGGCCTGCATCCGCCAGGCGCATGAGCTTTTCCGTCCAACGTGCCTTGGTGGCTGGCCTGTTCAGCCATTCCTCCATGGTGCGTTTGTATTCGGCCTGGTCAGCGGCAAACGCATTGCCCATCTGGTTGGCATTCCACACATAGTCCCAATAGCACGCGTCCACAAAGTTCAGGGTCGATGCGTCGCTGTCGCTATCGAGCCAGTGCTGTAGCAAGGGCTCCAGCGGCACGCGGGCATAGGCCCACATGAGCAAGATGGTGAAGGCGTTATCCCCCTGGAAAAGCGAATCGCTGGCTGCGGGCCATTGCTCCAACCCCTGTGCAAAGTACGCCAGCGCAAAGCCCTGCAGCGCAGACTGCTCTGTCGCTGAAAAGGAGCCGGGCTCGCACCGTCCCAAGCGGTCCAGATACAGCTCCGTGGAGTGGTGCAACCGGGCGCCTTCGGCTAGCAGTTCCAGCAGCCGTGGGGCCAAGTATTTGATTTCATCCGCAGGCTGCACCTGGCTCTTGGCCGAATCGTTGTATTGGTAGATGTGCTTCTCGGTCAGTTGGGGCAGCGGGAGGTGGCTCATTTGCAGTGCCAGGTCAGCGTCCATGCAGCAGGCGGTGCAGACATTCAGGGTGCCCACCTCTGGTGCGCTGTATTTGGCAAATGCCTGGTAGACCGCCTGTGTGGCGGCTTCCAGCGGTGTGGTTGCAGGTGTCGGTTGCTTCTTCATAGCGTTCTTTCATCTCATTTTCACCAGCCCATTCAGCACCTGGTCCAGGCCGCCAAACACCGAGATCTTGTCGATGCGCTCGGCCACACGTTCCAACGTCTCCAGCTCCTTCATGCGCAGGGCGACGGGGTTGTCCTCCATCACCTTGGCGGTGTTGAGCAGCGAGCGCGTGGCGGCGGTTTCCTCGCGGCGGCGGATCACGTTGGCCTCGGCCTGCTTCTGGGCCTGCACCACCTGGGTCAGGATGGCTTTCATCTCGCCCGGCAGCACGATGTCCTTCACGCCCACGCTCTCCAGCTGCATGCCGTAGGGCGACAGCTTGGCGGCCATGTGCGCGGTCACCACCTCGTCGATCACCGTCTTGTTCTCCAGCAGCTCGTCGAGCGTGCGGGTGCCCACGGCGGCGCGCAGCGCAAACTGCAGCTCGCGGTACAGGTGGTCGGCAGGCTTTTGCAACTGGGCAAAGGCGCGCAGCACATCGGTGTAGCGGTAAGTGGCGCACAGGTTCAGGCGCAGGCTGACCTTGTCGCGGGTCATGATGTCCTGGCCCGAGACCTCCACGGCTTGCAGGCGCAAATCCACCAGTTCTACCGCCACGGTGCGGCCGTACTTCCAGAAGGCGTAGGTGCCTGCGGTCAGCAGGCGCTCCACCTTGCCGTCCACCGTCAACAGCGCGCACTGGCCCTCGGGCACCTGTACCTGCAGCACGCCGGTCAATCCGGTCACGCTGCGCTGGCGCAGCTGGGTTTGCGTCAATCGCGCCACCAGTGCGGCGGGCAGTTCAGCGCCTGCTTGCAGGTCCACCACCTGTACGCTCACCTCCGCCAAACCTTTCCAGTACAGGCGGCGGGTGCCGGGGGGCAGGATCTCCACCAGCACGCCGTTTTCGCTGCGCAGGCCCACTTGCTGCTCCGACAGGTTCACTTGCACAAACTCTGCCGCCACCACGGCAGGCTCCTGCGCCATCAGGTAGTCGGCCAGGCCGTGGGTGAAAGCAGGTTGTTCGAGCGCGAAGGTCTCCACGCGCAACTGGTCCATGCCTGCAAACAGCCAGTAGGTGCCGCTTTGGAGCACGCGGTCAAAGCTGCCATTGCGCAGCAGCAGGGCGCGTTCGTTTTTCTTCACGGTCACTCGTTCGATCAGCTTCATCATTTTTCTTCTCCTTGTTCTGTCGTTGTCGTTGCAATCAGGGTGCCGTTACAGCAATGGCGGGGTGCCAGGGGGCACAGCCAGGGCCCTGCAGTGTGCCGTGGTTGCTGCCCTGCAAGCAGGGCGGCAGCGTGGCTGGCTGCGGGCGCAGGCTGTGCCGGGTGCTGGCACAAACCGCCACCGGCTGACGGGGTGAAGTCCTTGCGGTTGCAGCGCAACCAGGGGGCCTCTCCCCGCGTTCGGCGGGTGGTCTTTCGACCGGTACTTCCAATCAAGGTCTTGCGACCGTGGGCAGGAATCGAACCTGCGACAACCGCCTTTCGGCGGGGCTCTACCAGACTGAGCTACCAGTGGTGGCACGCCTGGAGTCGAACCAGACACATCCTTTCGGAGTGGTCACCACGACCGTGCCGTTATCCAGCGGTTGCGATGTGCGGCATGCAGAACATCGACAGAGCCCGAAGGTCCCGGACGCCCGGCACCGGTGGGGCGAACATTTGTCCTAACCCCAGCCTGTGAGCGGTCACCGCTTGCGCTGGATGCATCTTCTATTGCCAGATGTGTGCCAGCTTGCAGGGCAAGGCATTCGATGTGTGCAAGTTATTGATTTGTAAGTGAATATTCTCCTTTGAGTGGGGTTTGAAAGTGTGTGGGAATCAAAATAGCTAGAATTAATGCTAGTGAAATAGATAAAAAGACATGCGCAAAAACAAAGTCGTCATCGGATTCCTGGGCACCCAGCTCGACTCCGGCAAAGGCGCTGGCCGGTGGGAGAAATGGCGCCCCACCGTATCGCTGGTGCAGCATGAAGACGTGGTGATCGAGCGGCTGGAGCTGCTCTACACCCCGCCGCACCGCGAGCTGGCCCATCAGGTGCGCGCTGACATGGCCACCGCCTCGCCCGAGACCACGGTCAACCTGGTGCCGCTGCCCATTGCCGACCCGTGGGACTTTGGCGAGGTCTATGCCCAGCTGTATGACTGGACGCAGGCCTACCGCTTTGACACCGAGCGCGAGGAGTACTGGACGCACATCACCACCGGCACGCACGTCGCGCAGATCTGCCTGTTCCTGCTGGTGGAGTCGCGCCGCATTCCGGGTGTGCTGGTGCAGACCTCTCCGCCGAAGCGCCAGCAGATGGGCAATCCGGGCAGCTACACGCTGATCGACCTGGACCTCTCGCGCTACGACGTGATCGCGCAGCGCTTCGGCGCGGAGCAGCAGGATGCGGTGCAGTTCCTCAAAAGCGGCATTGCCACGCGCAACGCCCGCTTCAACGCGCTGATCGACGAGGTGGAGCGCGTGGCGGTGCGCTCGCGCGCGCCCATCCTGTTCACGGGGCCCACGGGCGCAGGCAAGTCGCACCTGGCGCGGCGCATGTATGAGCTGAAAAAATCCCGCCACCAGGTCGAGGGCGAATTTGTGGAGGTGAACTGCGCCACGCTGCATGGCGACGGTGCGGCGTCCACCCTGTTCGGCCACAAGAAAGGTGCGTTCACCGGTGCGGCGGCCGACCGTGCGGGTTTGCTGCGTACGGCGCACAAGGGCGTGTTGTTCCTCGACGAGATTGGTGAGCTGGGCCCGGACGAGCAGGCCATGCTGCTCAAGGCCGTGGAGGAAAAACGCTTCTACCCCCTGGGCAGTGACCGCGAAGTGGAGAGCGACTTCCAGTTGGTGGCGGGCACCAACCGCGACCTGCGCAACGAGGTGGCCGCCGGCCGCTTTCGTGAAGACCTGTTCGCACGCATCAACCTCTGGAGCTATGTGCTGCCTGGCCTGGCGCAGCGGCCCGAGGACATTGAGCCCAACGTGGAGCACCTGCTGGTGCGTGCGGGCACGGAACTGGGACGCAGCGTGCGCTTTTCCAACGAAGCGCGCGCCGCCTATCTGCGCTATGCCCAGTCGCCCGAGGCGCTGTGGATCGGCAACTTTCGCGACCTGTCGGCCAGCGTCACGCGCCTGGCCACGCTGGCCGACAGCGGCCGCATCGGCCTGCCGTTGGTCGAGGCCGAGATCGCCCGCCTGCGTTGGCTGTGGCAGCCCGCCAGCGATGCGCGCCATGGCCTGGCACCCGCATCAGGCGCGGTAGGACGCGACGAAATCGCGGCCTTGCTGGGCGACGAGGCGGTGGAATCCATCGACCTCTTCGACCAGCTCCAACTGGCGGCCGTGCTGCAGGTCTGCCGCCAGTCGCGCACGCTGTCGGATGCCGGGCGCCTGCTGTTCCAGGCCTCGCGCACGCAGCGCACGGTGGTCAACGACGCGGACCGGCTGCGCAAGTATCTGGCGCGGTTTGGGCTGGATTGGGAGCGGGTCATACAGCGCTGAGTGGATGTGCGCCAGTGTTGCATTCCGCGCACAGTGCGGATTGACCTGCGTGTGGCTCCGCCGTTAGCATCGCGCCCCTTGCCAGAGTGACGATGTTCACCATGGCGAGCACTCCTCAAGACTTATCTATCGCGCCGAACCCTGGCGCCAGGAGTTTCCATGCACACCTTCTTCCTCATCGCTTGCTGAAGCCGCGCGCCGGCAACCTCTGACCTGCACCCCTGGGCCGTATCCGTCGATGCCATGATCGACGGGCCCCGCTTTCAGCGCTGCAGTGGCATGTCGCCTGCCAGCCGCGCTCCGCGCCTCCTCGTGCGCGGTTGCGCTCGCCCAAGATCACGCGGTCGGGCTTCTTCGTTTTTTGCAACCCGTGGTGGTGCCCTGTGGGACGCCGCTTCTTTCTGTCTCTGCGCGCGGCGGTTCGCCCTGCGTCTGAGAACCCTCATGCGCGGGTTGCATTCCGACCAGACCTGACTTGTAAGGAGGAGCGCGCCATGGCGAAAACGCTCTTGAATACCCCTGTGGCAGCACAACTTTCGCTGCCTATCCTGCGCTACCCGCGCACCCCGCATCTGGAAGGCTCGCGCCAACAGGCGGGCGATGCACCCGAAGTGCAGCCGCTCGCGCCGCTGGCGGGGCACCACGCCGTCATCGAAGAAAAGATGGATGGTGCCAACTGCGCTATTTCGTTCACCGAAGGTGGCGAGTTGTGCCTGCAGTCCCGTGGCCACTACCTGCTGGGCGGGGCGCGCGAGCGCCAGTTTGCTGCCCTGCATCCCTGGGCCCGCGCGCACGAAGCCGTGCTGCTGGCTTGCCTGCAGGATCGCTACGTGCTGTATGGCGAATGGATGTTTGCCAAGCACGCCATGTTCTACGACAAGCTTCCGCATTACCTGCTGGAGTTCGATGTGTGGGACCGCATGGAGCAGTGCTTTTTGTCTACCTCGCGGCGACATGCTCTGCTGGCAGGCCTGCCGGTGGTATCGGTGCCCGTGCTGTACGCAGGCCCCATGCCCCAGCGCGCCGATTGGCTGTGGTCGCTGGTCGGCCATTCGCTGGCGCGCACACCGCGTTGGAGCGAGGCCCTGGACGCAACCATCGAACGCCTGGCGTTGCCGCATGCGCTGTGCCGCCAGCAGAGCGACCCCTCGCCGTTGGCCGAAGGGTTGTATGTGAAGCTGGAGGACGAGCACCAGGTGCTGGCGCGTTTCAAACTTGTGCGCGCGGATTTCGTGCAGCACATCCTGGATTCGGGTTCGCACCACAGCGAGCGCCCCATCGTGCCCAATGGTCTGGCTCCTTGTGTGGATCTGTATGCCCCGCAGCTACGCTGCAACTGGGCAGATCTGGGGGCGCAATGTTTGTACGGCTTGGAGGCTTTGCAAGCCCACCATGCCAATGACGCGGCGCGTGTGCGCCGCGTACGGAAAGGAGGTGCCCCATGGCGCCGTTGATGATGCGCGTGGCGCCCTATGCGACCCTGCGCAAGCTGTTGCCCCTGCCGGGCCAGGACCTGGACTGGGCATTGTGTTGTGAAGCCATCGAGGCTCTGCGCGCGCTGGACACTACGCCGCAGGACCCTGTGCACCACGCAGAAGGCGATGTCGGTACCCACACCCGCTGGGTGATTGCGTGCCTGCGCGAGGATGCGACGTTCCAGAAGGCCCTGCCAGATCGGCAGTGGGTGATGTTCATGGCCGCACTGCTGCACGACATTGCCAAGCCCGCCACCACGGTGGTGGACGAGGCCACGGGCCGCATCCGCCAGCCCGGTCACTCCCAGCGTGGCGCGGTGGATGCGCGCGTGCTGCTCTGGCTCAGTGGCTGCCCGTGGGCGCTGCGCGAGGCCATCTGTCGTCTGATCGCGGTGCACCAGCAGCCGTTCTTCGTGTGGCATTCGCACCGGGGAACTCCGCCGGAGTACGTGGTGCGCAAGCTGTCGTGGGAACTGTGCTGGGCTGAGCTGCTGGCAGTGGCCCGTGCCGACATGCGCGGGCGCGTCTGCCAGGACAAGGCCAGCCACCTGGACGACTTGCTTTTGCTGGAGGAACTGGTGCGCGAGGAGGGGGCGTGGGATTGCCCTCGACACTTTGCAGATACCCACACAGCGCTGCAGTACTTCCGTGGCACGCGCCTGTACCCAGACGAGCCGCTGCACCCGCAGCCGGGATCGCGTGTCACGGTGATGTGCGGCCTGCCCGCATCGGGCAAGAATCATTGGGTGGACAAGCACCGACCAGACCTTCCTGTGGTGTCGTTTGACGATGCCCGCGAGGCTCTGGGCCTGGCCCATGGCGACAACGAAGGCAAGGTGGCCCACCAAGTCTGGGACCAGGCGCGCGCCCTGCTGCGCGCTCAGGCCCCGTTCGTATGGAATGCCACCCACCTCTCGCGCAGCATGCGCGACAAGACGCTGGACCTGCTGTATTCCTACCACGCGCAGGTGGACATCGTGCATCTGGAGCAGCCATTGCCCGAACTGCTGCGTCGCAACCAGCACCGCGACACCACCCTGACCAATGCCGCGCTGCTGCGCATGTTGCATCGATGGGAAGCTCCGTTGCCCACGGAAGCGCACCGTGTGATGTACGAAGGCGGCGTGACATTGCCAAGTGCGGGATAATCCCACCCGTGAAGCACGCCAGACCGCCGCTGGTGCAATCTGGGAAACCAGGCACTGGAGGAACGTCCGGACTGCACAGGACAGCGTAGCAGCTAACGGCTGCCCACCGTGAGGTGAGGATCAGAGCAACAGAGACGAGTCCCGGGGGAGTGCCGCAAGGCAAACCACCGGGGGTGAAACGGGCAATCTCTACGCGCAGCAATACCAAGTAGGCCAACGTTGATGTGGTTCCGCAGAGTTGGCGGGTAGGTAGCACCGAGCCGTGGTGGCGACACCCGGCCCAGATTAATGGCGGTCACGCTGCGGGAGCCCGCAAGGGTTTCGGCAGTGCACAGAATCCGGCTTATCGGCGTGCTTCACACTTTATTTCTGTCCCGCGCTGGAACGCGGGTGCGGTGCCCGCCCTGGGCGCCGCTTTCAACTATTCATTCAGCTCTTTGCGCAGTGCGGCGCATGCCCCTGTTCCAGTTCGGTGGCGCGTTTCACCGTTTCGGGGTGGCTGCTGAGCAGTGACCAGACGGGGTGGGATTCGGCTTCCTTGCCCAGCTTGCGCCTGCGCTCGCGCGCGGCATCGGGCGCACTGGCGGCCGACTGGGGCGTGGGGGCATCGGCGGAGTCTTTGCCTGGCTCTTTTTTGTTGTTGCTGCGGTCCTTGTTCTCTTCGTTTTCCTCATCGTGCGCAATCGCTAGCAGCAACTGGCCCATGGGTGCCGTTGGCAGCGCGGTGTGGCGCATGAGGGCGATGGCGTAGCAGTCGGCTTCGCGCTCGTGGCTGCGGCTGTAGGCCAGGCCCGTCATCACCGATGCCCCGGTGGAGACAATGCCCGACACATCCCCCAGCGCCAGGCCCAGGCCCATGTTGAGCACGCCTTGCTCTACCACCATGCGGGTGGTGTGGCGATGCACCACATGGCCGATCTCGTGGGCCAGCACGCCCACCAGGGCGTCGTCGGGCAGGCCCTTGTCGGCTGCGGCTTTCACGATGCCGTCGGTCATCACGATCTTGCCGCCGGGCAACGCGAACGCATTGGCGCCCATGCCCGCGCGGAACTCCAGCGTCAGGGGCGGGCGGTAGTCGGGGTAACGGTGCAATGTGTGCGGCGTCTGCTGCACCAAGGCGTCGAAGCGCGCCTTGAGCTGGTCTTGCCGCTCTTTGGCCAGCTTGCTGGGTTTCAGGGTGCCGTCGTCCATTTGTTTGAGCACGTTCTCGGCCACGCTGGTCTCCCAGCCCAGGGGCACAAACCGCGTGAGCTGCGTGGCGGCCCAGGGGGTGCCGTAGCGGTAGAACAGCGTGAGGCCGATGACGGCGGCGGCCGTCACGCCCAGCAACATGGGCCAGCGGGTCTGCATGCGCTGCGCGATGCCGGGGCGCTCGCCCGCTGCTGCCAGCGCAGCGCGCCACTCGGCCACGGCGTCGATCTCGACACTGCCGTGGTCGCGCAGATCCACCACCACGCGGGGCTGGGGCTTGCGCTCGTTCCAGGCCTCGGGCCAGCCCACCTGTTTCCAGGCAAAGACCACAGGCTCGGCCCCGGGCTGCGAGAGCGGGTGCAGCACCAAGGAGGGACCTTGCGGCGTGGGCCGCAGGCTCACCATCACATGCCGGGCCTTGCTGCTGTGGCCATCAAACCAGCGCCCGGGGACCAGGGCTGGGTGTGCGGGTGCCGACATGCTCAGCCGATGAGGTCGAGGCCGGCGGCATCTGCCAGCGCGTCGCCCAGCGCACCTTGCTGCTGGCGCACCATGGCACCGGCCACCTGTTCCACGCCGCCCTTGACGTGCAGGGTGACGGACTCGACCTTCATGCGGTACTCACTCACTCGCGCAAACGGGCGGTACAGGCCCAGCGTCAGCAGGGTGAGCAGCATGTTCTTGATGCGCAGCCCCACATAGCTGCCGCTCTTGAGGCGGCTCTTGAAGCGGGCCACATGGCTCACGCCGATGTTGTCCCACATGAGCTGGAACATGCGCGCCTCGCGGTAAGCCCGGGCGGGGGCCGAGGCCAGGATCAGCATGAAGAAGCCCACCACCAGGGACACGATGCCCACCACAATCATCCACAGTCCCATGCGCTCGCTTTGGCTCGCCATCAAGGCGATGGAGCTGCCCGCGAGCACGCCGACCAGCACGGCGATACCCACCACACACAGGATGAACACGGCCACGGTGGCCAGCCAGATCTTCACGAAGTCCATGTACACCGGCTTCCAGCGGCACCTTTCAACGCCCAGCTGGGCCTTGAGCACCAGCAGGCTCTTGAAGTTGTACTCCAGCCGGATGAAGCACAGGATCGACAGCACCAGGCCCAGCAGCAGCAAGCCGCCCATGGCCGGGGTGAAGCTGGGCATGGGGGCCTTGGTGCTTTCTTCCTCGACCGCTTCCAGCGCCTGCGCCAGGTCGGGCGACAGCATCTGCATGCCAAAGAACACGCCAAACCACACCAGGGCGAGCGCAAACACGGGCCAGCTGGCGATGTAGACCTCTTTCCAGCTGGCGGTGAACTGCAGCCGCAGGCCGCGCCAGCGTGTGGCCGCAAGGCGAAAGCGCATGGCACTGGCCCAGATGAAGGGGGCCAGCGCCGCGCCCGTCAGCAGGAACAGGCCGACGGCCGTGTCCTGCCCGGTTCGTTCGGCAATGTTGTAGGCGATGGTGAGCAGCATCAGCATCACAAAACCCATCACCATCTTGCGCTGCTGCGCGGTGAATTCGAGGGGGCTGCCCGCCACCAGGGTGTGGCTGTAGAAATACTGGGCGGTGCGGCGCCGAGCCCAGGGGGTGTAGATGCCCAGCGTGACGATGGACAGCAGCACGTTGACGATCCACACCCGGAAATACTCGCCCCCGCTGCCGGTGAATTCGACGGGGTGGGCATCGATGGCCTGTGGCATGAAGGTGGACACCGGCCCCGCCGCGCCACCGGATCTTTCTTGGTTCATGAACTCCCTCCTGAGTGCTGCGCAGTGTAACAGTGGCCCCAGCGCAAGGGAATCATGAAAAAATGGCCGTCAGCGCGCGGCCATCATGACTTTAAAGCTATGTTTTTAGGAGCGTTTGAAAAGGTGGTGCACCGTCTGGTGCGGGCCTCAGAACTTCTCCCACGGCTGCAAGTAGCGCCACTGCCCCTCGGGCACCTTGGCCAGCGGCACGCGGCCGATGCGGATGCGCTTGACGCCCACCACAGTGAGGCCCACGGCCTCGCACATGGTCGGGATCTGCCCGGGCCGGACGCCCTTGAGCGCAAAGCGTAGCTTGGTCTCGTTCTGCCAGCTCACCTTGACGGGGGGCAGCGGGCGGCCGTTGAAGCTGAGCCCATGGCACAGGCGCTGCAGGCCATTGTGGGCGATCTCGCCCTTCACCTCGACGATGCATTCCTGCTCCAGCACCTCGATGTCTTCGGCCAGCTTGCGCGCGATGCGCTTGTCCTGCGTGTAGACCACCAGGCCGCTGGCCTCGGTGGGCAGCGGCGTGAAACATTCGAGCTGCTTGAAGTGGCGCTGCAGCACGCGGATGCCCGAGGCGTCTTCGGGCAGGTGGGACGCGGCGCTGAGCAGCGTGAGCGCCTGCTGCGCGCCCTGGCTTCGGCTGGCGTGGGCCGCCTGCCCTGTGGGTGCGCCTGGCAGGCCCAGGCCGGCTTCAAACCCTGCGGGCTTGTGTAGCAGCAAGGTGACGGGGGTCAGCTCCAGCAGGCTGGCATCGGGTGCGACCGTTACCGCCTGGTCGGGGCGCACGCGCGCGCCGGGTGCTTCCTCGATCTGGCCGTCCACGCTCACAAAGCCGCCCTCGATGAATTGCTCGGCCGCGCTGCGCGAGCAGTTCAGTTGTTCGGCCACGCGTTTGGCCAGGCGGATGTGGGTGGGGTCGGGGTGCTTGTCGGTCATTGAATCGGGGGGATTGCGGTTGGGTGTTCTTCGGTTCAGTTGTTGCCGGGGCGCTGGGAGCGGATGCGCTCGACATGCGCCAGCAGCGATCGCTGCGCCACCGGCCACATGCGCGGCGGCACGTCGTCGTAGGCGTGGCGCACCCAGTCTTCCATGCTGCCCTGCGGCTGGGCCTGCATGGCGGCGAGCACCTTGGCCTCGCGCGCCAGGCGGTGGGCCTTGAGCTTGACAATCGCGCCGCGCGCCCCGTTCACAGGGCCTCCCAGCACATAGCCGTGCGCGGGCAGGATGAACTCCACGCCATGCTCGGCGCACACGGCATCCAGCCGGTCCAGCGAATCGAGGTAGTCGGCCATGTTGCCGTCCGGTGGGTCCACCACGGTGGTGCTGCCGTTCAGGATGTGGTCGCCGCTGAAGAGCAGGCCATCTTCCACCAGCAGCAGGCACAGGTGGTTGGCGGCATGGCCGGGGGTGTGGATGGCCTGCAGGGTATGGGTGATTTTGGCCTCTCCCGCGCTACCATCAAGCCTGAGTAGCTCATCATTTTGTAGCGCACGGTCGGGCGTGAACTGGCTGGCTGCGCGTGCCGTGGGCGCCGATGGCAGGCCCAGGATGGGCGGTCGGGCCTTGCTCGCCTGCACACACAGTGCCTGCAGCGGCGCGGCGCCCGGCGAATGGTCGGGATGCGAGTGGGTGCAGACGATCATGCGGATGTCGCCACCCGCTGCGCGCCAGAGCTTGTCCAGGTGCCCGGGGTCCGCCGGGCCGGGGTCGATGGCGATGAAACCCGTGGCCGGGTCGCCCACCAGGTAGCTGTTGGTGCCGGGGCCGGTCATCACGCCAGGGTTGGGGGCGGTGAGGCGCATCACATTGCGCAGCAGCGGCACGGGGCGCTCGGTCTGCCAGTCCAGCGGGTGCACGATCTGGCCGTCGGGGCAGACCAGGGCCAGCTCGCCGTAGGGCATGTCGCTTTCCATGTAGCGGGCTTCCTTGCCTGCCAGCAGGCCGGCGCGCGGGCAGCTGACCCACAGGGGCTGCTCGTGCGCCACGGCGTCCAGCACCGCCTGGGTGCTGGCAAACTGGGCCAGGCGCTGCAGCGTGCGGATGGTCGGGAAGATCATGAAGAACTGCCCCGCCTCGTGCCGCGCCAGCGCGTCGGCAGGACGTACCCACACGGGCTCGAACTGCTCTGCCTCGTCGGCCACGGGCTCCTGGCCCTCGGGCATGCGGGCCACCAGAAAGGGCACTTCAAAGCGGCGCGCTAGGTCACGGTCGGCCGTCCAGTGGGCCAGCAGGTACACCCCATCTGCCGCCAGGCGCAGTCCGCGTGCGGCGCACTGTGCGGCAAACGGCTGGTGGCGGTCGATGGCGGCAATGTCCTGCGCATCGGCCATCTGCCCTTGGCGGGGGCCTTCTGCATGGCGCGCCAGCAATACGCCCAGCTCTTCAAAACTCTCGCGGATGGCGGCAATCGCCTGGGTGAGGTGCTGGTCGCTTTGGGGGGGGCGGCGGTCGGCGGCGGCGTGCGTCGCGGGTGCTGCATCCAGCGCATCAATGCCACCGCCGGGGAACACATTGGCGCCAGGCGCAAAACTGGCCGTGGCCGAGCGCCGGGTCATGAGGACTTCGAGCCCGCCGCCGCCAGGCGCATCGCGCAGCAGCAGCACGGTGGCAGCGGGGCGGGTGGCTACCGGTTCTCGGTGGGGGTGGAGTTGTTGGCTGGATCGGGGCATCGGGTCATTATCCGGCGTTGCCCTGCAGCCTGCCCGCCAGCTGCTTTCGTCAACGGACAGGCCGGTTGCCCTCGGGGAGGTCAGTAGGCGCCAGAGAGCAGGGCCCCTGCGTTGGGTACCCGCGTTTCCAGCCCCAGGCGCTTGAGCATGGCCCAGGTGGTGCAGGCTGCAGCGGACACGACAGGAATGCCCAGCCGGTCTTGTGCCACCTGCACGGACGCCAGCGAGGGCATCTGCACGCAGGCCGAGATCACCACCACGTCCACGCCACGCGTGTCCAGGCGTTGCACCAGCTGGGCGGGGGCGGCCGGGTCCTGTGCGCCCACCTGCAGGTTGTCGGCAATTTCCAGCGACAGGCTGTCGTGCACGGCAATGCCCTCGTGCTCGATGTAGTCCACCACCAGTTGCGTGAGCGGCTTCATATAGGGCGTGAGCACCGAGACCTTCTTGGCGCCCATGGCCTTGAGGCCTTCGACCAGTGCACCCGCGCTCGACACCACCGGCGCGGGCTTGCCGTTGGCCACGGTGACCTCGTGCAGCCGCTTCTCGGACGTGCGGTGGTAGCCCAGTCCCATGCTCATGATGGCAACCAGGCAGGCGTAGCCCATCACGTCCATCTTGCCGTCCGACAGCTCCAGCGCGCAGCGGTCGGAATCGCGGTCCATCGCGGCCAGCTCTTCCTTGGTGACCTTTTGCATGCGCATGCGGCTGCCGTGGAAGCTGAAGCGCTCGGGCAGGATCTGCTCGCGGGCGCGCAGCATTGCCGGGATTTCGGTCTCCATGGTGGTGTTGGAGCTGGGCACGATCTGCCCGATGCGGTAGGTGTGTTGCATGGTGGTCTTTCAGGAAAAAAAGGCAAAGCGCTGCCTGCCCGGCGCTGGAGGCGCCGGGGACGGGGTCACGCAGGGGAGTCCTTGGCGGGTCAGTCCGCCTTGATGCCGGCAGCTTTGATGGTTCTGGCCCAGTAGGCCGTCTCGGTCTTGACCAACTGGCCCAGCGCCTCGGGCGGCTGGTAGCGCAGTTCGACGCCGGCGGCATCGGCGCGCTGGCGGGTTTCGGGCTGCTCCAGGGCTTTCTTCACATCGGCTGTGAGCTTGGTGACCACGGCGGGTGGTGTGGCGGCGGGGGCGAACAGCCCCACCCAGGCTTCGAGCTTGAAGTCCGGCATGCCGGCCTCGGCCACCGTGGGCACGTTGGGCAGGCCGGGGTGGCGCTTGGCGCCGGTTACCGCAAAGGCCTTGAGCCTGCCGCTGACCACATGCTGCATGACGGAGGGCGGCGTGGTGATGAACACCTGCACCTGGCCGGCCAGCACATCGGCCACGGCCGGGCCCGAGCCGCGGTAGGGGATGTGGGTCATGAAGGTGCCGCTCTGCTGCTTGAAGATCTCGGTGCCGATGTGCGAGAGCGAGCCATTGCCCTGCGATGCGTAGTTCACCTTGCCCGGGTTGGCCTTGAGGTAGGCGATGAACTCCTTGAGCGTATTGGCCGGCACCGAAGGGTGGGCGGCGATCACGTTGGCGGCCGTGGTGAGCAGGGCAACGGGGGCGAAGTCCTTGGCCTCCCAGGGCAGGCCGGGCGAGAGCGCCGGGTTGCCCACGTGGTAGGCCGAGTAGGAGATCAGCAGGTTGTAGCCGTCGGCCTTGGCGCGGGCCACGGCGCCATAGGCCACGTTGCCGCTGCCGCCGGCCTTGTTGTCGACCACCACAGGCTGGCCGAGCACGCGCGCCAAGGGTTCGTTGAGCAGCCGGGCCGAGGTGTCAACCACGCCGCCGGGCGGGTTGGGCACGGTGAGCGTGATGGCCTTGCTGGGGTAGCTGTCTTGCGCTGGTGCCTGTGCTGGCACCAGCACGGAGAGGGCGAGCAAGGTGGCCGGCAGGTGGTGTTGGATCTTCATGTTTGTCTCCATCGGGGGGTGTTCAGGAGCGATTGTCGAAACGGAAGAAGCAAAAGTCCAATATATTGTTTGTCTTGATTTAGACTTAAAAAGTATCAATTGCCCAAGGGGTTGTCACCATGGAGCTGCGGCACCTGCGTTACTTTGTCGCCCTGGCCGAAGAACTGAGCTTCACGCGCGCAGCCCAGCGCCTGCATGTCTCGCAGCCGCCGCTGAGCCTGCAGATTGCCCTGCTGGAGCAGGAGCTGGGTGCCCAGCTGTTTGTGCGCACCAGCCGGCGCGTGGGGCTGACGCTGGCGGGCCAGGCTTTTCTGGCGGAGGCGCGCGCGGTTCTGGAGCGGCTGGACGCGGCGCGCCAGCGCGTGGCGGCTATCGGCCAGGGGCAGGCGGGGCGCATCGAGGTGGGGCTGTCGGGCTCGCATTTCCTGGGGCCGTTTCCCGCGGCACTTGCGCGTTACCGGCTGAGCCACCCGGGGGTGGACGTGGTGCTGCACGAGATGCAGCCCGCGCTGCAGCAGGAGGCGCTGCGCGACAAGCGCATCGACGTGGGCATTGCGCGCACGGCGGTCAACGACGACAGGCTCGCGAGCACCCTGCTGTGGCCCGACCCCGTGGTGGTGGCCCTGTCGCCGGGCCACCGGCTGGCGGGGCGCAAGGCGCTGGCCTTGGGAGACCTGCGCAGCGAGCCCTTCGTGATGCTGCGCCGCGATTCGTCGGCCCATGCCGAGCACATGGTGCAGTGCTGCGTGCAGGCCGGCTTTGCGCCCCGGGTGGCGCAGACCACGGTGGAGCTGGCCGCCGTGCTCAGCCTGGTGGCTGCGGGGCTGGGCGTGGCCCTGGTGCCGTCTTCGCTCGGCGCGCTGTTCGCTCCGCGCGTGGTGTTCAAGCCCCTGGGCGCCAAGGCGCCGCGCGCCGACGTGCATGCTGTGCAGCGGCGCGACGATGCCATCGGTGTGGTGCCGGAATTCGTGCGGATGGTGTCAGGGGGGTGAGGCGGGCCCACCCTTCTGCCGAAGGCCCTGCCCATGCTGCACGGCGCTGCGTCAACGCAGCGCGCGCAGCTGCTGCAGACGCTGCAGCACAGCGTCGATGACGGCGTTGGCGCCCTCGACGTTGCAGCTCCACAGCATTTCCAGCAACTCGATCAGCGCGATGGCGTTCGTTTCCTGCAGCGCTGCCCGGGCGGCAGCCTGGAGGTCGTGTATGTCCAGATCCTGAAGAACGTCAACGGTCAATCCCATGGGGCACTCCCTGTTTTTTTGAAGAGGCCCATGGTAGGTGCGCGGCGGCTGGGTGGCTGGCCTGCGGACCTGATCGACATCAAAGGCGGGCGAGAAATTGCCCCAGGTCAAGCCCGGGCCGGGATCGCGAGGCCTCGGGCCACCGCCGGACGCGCCACAAAGGCCGCGAGCACACGCTGCACTTGAGTGAACTGGCCAAACTCCACCAGCTCGCCAGCACCGTAAAAGCCGATCAGGTTGCGCACCCAGGGCAGGATGGCGATGTCGGCGATGGTGTACTGGTCGCCCATCACCCATTGTCGGCCTGCCAGGCGCTGGTCCAGCACGCCCAGCAGGCGCTTGGACTCGGCCACATAGCGGTCGCGCGGGCGCTTGTCTTCAAAGTCCTTGCCTGCAAACTTGTGGAAGAAGCCGAGCTGGCCAAACATGGGGCCCACGCCGCCCATCTGCCACATCACCCACTGGATGGTTTTGTAGCGCGCGGCGGCGTCCTGGGGAATCAGCTGGCCGGTCTTGTCGGCCAGGTACAGCAGGATGGCGCCGGACTCGAACAGCGCCAGCGGCTTTCCATCTGGCCCGTTCGGGTCCAGGATGGCCGGGATCTTGTTGTTGGGGTTGAGCGAGAGGAATTCAGGCGAGGTCTGGTCGTTGGTCTCGAAGCTCACCAGGTGGGGCTCGTAGGGCAGGCCCAGTTCTTCGAGCGCAATCGACACCTTCACGCCGTTGGGCGTGGGCAGCGAATATAGCTGCAGGCGGTCGGGGTGCTGGACAGGCCACTTGCGGGTGATGGCAAAAGCGGAAAGATCGGTCATGCGCGGTTCCTGAAAAGCCGGGGGACGAATGGAGTGGCGAAGCCTACGCCCCCTCGCGGTTTGGCGCAGGGCCGGGGCCATAATCCCCTCCCATGCAGATTCGCTTCACCAAAATGCAAGGCGCGGGCAACGATTTCGTGGTGCTCGACGAAACCCAGGGCCGCCTGGGGCTGTCTGCGGCGCAGTACCGCTTCCTGGCCGACCGCCACTTTGGCGTGGGGGCTGACCAGATCCTCACCGTGCGTCCTTCGCCGGGTGAGGGCATTGATTTCGAATACGTGATCCACAACGCCGATGGCGGCGAGGTGGAGCAGTGTGGCAACGGCGCGCGCTGCTTTGCGCGCTTTGTGCACGACAAGGGCCTCACTGGCAAGGACCAGATCCGGGTGCAGACCCAAAGCGGCGTGATCGCCCCGCGCCTCACCGCCGATGGCCGCGTCACCGTGGACATGGGCCGCCCCGAGTTTGACCCTGCCAAGGTGCCCTTTGATGCGTCCGGCCTGGTGCCCGTGGCGCAAGGTTTGGGGCAAAAATGGCCGTTACCGCCTGATGGTAAAGCGCTTTCAGCTATCGTTTTGGTAGCAATTGTGTCCATGGGCAACCCCCATGCCGTGCAGCTGGTGGACAACGTGGACACCGCGCCCGTGCTGGAAACCGGCCCCCTCATCGAAAGCCACCCACGCTTCCCGCAGCGGGTGAATGCGGGCTACCTGCAGATCGTGGACCGCACCCATGTGCGCCTGCGTGTGTTCGAACGCGGCGTGGGCGAGACCCTGGCCTGTGGCACCGGCGCCTGCGCGGCGGTGTCGGCGGGCATCCGCCTGGGCCTGCTCGACCCCGAGGTGCAGGTGGACACGCGCGGCGGCCGCCTCACCATTGCCTGGAGCGGCCAGGAGGCCGATTCCGTTTTCATGACCGGCCCCGCCACCATGGTGTTCGAAGGCCAGATCGACATTCCTGACACCCTCGTATGACGACCTCCCACATCCCACCGATCACCGAAGACGACATCGCCCAGTTTTTGACGAACACCCCCGGCTTCTTCGAGCGGCATGCCGAGGTGCTGGCCAGCGTGCAGATCACCAGCCCCCACGGCGCGCGTGCCGTGAGCCTGCAGGAGCGCCAGGCCGAAATGCTGCGCGAGAAGATCAAGGGCCTGGAGCAGCGCATCATGGAAATGGTACGCAACAGCACCGAAAACGCGGCCATCGCCCACAAGGTGCACCAGTGGACGGGCAGCCTGCTGCAGGTGCGCGACCCGTTCGACCTGCCGCAGGCGGTGGTCGATGGTGTGCGCACCCTGTTCGATGTGCCCCAGGCGGCCGTGCGGGTGTGGGAAGTGGCAGCACCGTACATCGACGCCGATTTCACCCAAGGCGCCAGCGAAGACGCGCGCGCGTTTGCCTCGTCGCTGACCATGCCGTTCTGCGGCCCCAACCTGGGCTTTGAGCCTGCGGGCTGGCTGGCAGCTGAGGCGGGCGAGCCCGCCCAGTCGCTGGCCCTGCTGCCACTGCGCGCGGGCGCCATCGACAGCGCCACGCCTGCGTTTGGCCTGCTGGTGCTGGGCTCGCACGACCCGCAGCGGTTTGATGCCACCATGGGCACCGACTTCCTGTCGCGCATGGCCGAGCTGGCCAGCGCTGCGCTGCTGCGCCTGAAATGATGCCCCCCTGTGCGGCTGCGCCGCTTCCCCCCTGCGGGGGGACGCCACCCCTGGTCCGGCGAAGCCGGTTCCACGGTGGCGCAGGCCTTGGGGTGCGCCAGTTGCTGGGGTAGTGCTCCATGCCCGACGCGCTGCCCACGCAGATCCCCGCAGACCCGCACGTCCTGCGCTACCTGGAGCATGTGCGCGTTGAAAAGCGGCTGGCCGCGCGCACGCTCACGCTCTACACCCTGGACCTGGAAAGGCTGGCCCAGCTGGCGGCGGCGGTGAATGTGCCGCTGTTGCAGCTCACCAGCGCCCACATCCGCCGCTTTGTGGCGCAGATGCACAGCGCAGGGCGCAGTGGGCGCGGCATTGCGCTCATCCTCTCGGGCTGGCGGGGGTTCTTCACCTGGGCCGGGCGGCAGGGGCTGATTCCGCACAACCCGGTGCAGGACGTGCGTGCCCCCAAGGCGCCCAAGCCCTTGCCCAAGGCCCTGGGCGTGGACGACGCCGTGCGGCTGGCCGAGTTTGACAACACCGGTGCCGACCCGTGGCTCGAAGCGCGGGACGCGGCCATGGTCGAGCTGCTGTATGGCTGCGGCCTGCGGGTGGGTGAGCTGGCCGGGCTGGATGCTGTTGCCAACGCCGACACCCATCGCCTGGGGCGTGGCTGGGTGGATCTGCAGGCGGGCGAGGCCCATGTGTTTGGCAAAGGCAGCAAGCGCCGCAGCGTGCCGGTGGGCGCTGCCGCCACGGCCGCGCTGCAGGCCTGGCTGTCCATCCGCGCCACGCCGTTTGGCGGTGAGGGCGCTGCGCGGCTCGATGCCGCGCTGTTTGTGGGCCAGCGGGGGGCGCGGCTCTCGGCGCAGTCCATCTGGCTGCGCCTGCGCCAGCGCAGCCAGCAGGCCGGGCTGACCACGCCCGTGCACCCGCACATGCTGCGCCACTCGTTTGCCAGCCACCTGCTGCAAAGCAGCGGCGACCTGCGCGCGGTGCAGGAGCTGCTAGGCCACGCCAACATCACGACCACGCAGGTCTATACGCGGCTCGACTTTCAGCACCTGGCCAAGGTGTACGACGCGGCCCACCCCCGCGCACGCAGGAAAAAGCCAGGCGGCTAAAGGCCGCTGCTGCCTGACCCGCCGGGGCGCCGTCAGGCCGCAGCGATGCCCGCCGGGCCGTGGCCCAGCAGGTTGCGGCGCGAAGGCTGGTGGGGCAGGGCGGCGCGGTGTTCATACACCTCGGGCAGCTTGAACGTGGCCACGGTGTCCACCAGCTCTCCGGCCTGGTGGTTCAGGCTGGCGGCGGCAGCGGCCATCTCCTCGACCAGGGCGGCGTTCTGCTGGGTGGCCTGGTCCATCTGGGTGACCGCCTCGCTGATCTGGTCCATGCCCTCGCTCTGCTCGGTGCTGGCGGCGCTGATCTCGCCCATGATGTCGGTCACGCGGCGGATGGAGGCGACCACTTCGCTCATGGTCTGCCCGGCGCGGTCCACCAGGGCGGTGCCTGCTTCCACGCGTTCCACACTGTTGCCGATCAGGCCCTTGATTTCGCGCGAGGCCTCGGCCGAGCGGCTGGCGAGCACACGCACCTCGGTGGCCACCACGGCGAAGCCACGGCCCTGTTCACCGGCGCGGGCGGCTTCCACAGCCGCGTTGAGCGCCAGGATGTTGGTCTGGAAGGCGATGGAGTCGATCACCCCGATGATCTCGGTGATCTTGCTGCTGCTGTCGTTGATGTCTTTCATGGTGCGCACCACGTCAGCCACCACGGCGCCACCCTGCATGGCAATGGTGGTGGCACTGTGTGCGAGCTGGTTGGCCTGGCGAGAGCTGTCGGCGTTCTGCCGCACGGTGGCATTGAGCTGTTCCATCGACGCGGCAGTTTCCTCCAGCGCACTGGCCTGCTCTTCGGTGCGAGACGACAGGCTGTTGTTGCCCTGGGCAATCTGCTCGGACGCGCTGGCCACGTTGACCGAACTCTGGTGGACCATGGCGACCATGGCCACGAGGCTGTCCTGCATGCGCTTGAGTTGCGCCATCAGGCTGGTGGTGTCACCGGGCTTGAGGTGGATCGCCACCGTGAGGTCGCCATGGGCCACGCTGCGCGCCAGCGCGCCAGCGCGCCAGCGCGGCAGCGCGGCAGCGCGGCAGCGGTGCCGGGCTCGGTGCCCAGCTCGCCCACGATGCTGCGTGCCACCAAGGTGCCAAAACCCAGTGCAAACAGCACACCACCCGCAATGGCCAGGACCACAAACAGCCGGGTGTTGGCATAGGACACCACCGCCTGCTCGTATTCCTTGCGGGCAGTGTCGAGCTGCACCTGTACCAGTGCGCCCAGCACGTCCTGCAAGGGGTCGAGCGCGGGGTACATCTCCTTGGCGGCATAGGCTGTGAGGGCGGGCAGGTCCTTGCGGCCTATCAGCTCCTCCAGGGTGCGCACAGCGCCATCGGCCTGGGGCTGCAGCGTCTTGAACTGCGCAGTCAGCCGCACCTCGTCGGCCACCAGCTCCGTGGCCAGGTAGGCGCTCCAGTTGTCGCTGATCTCCTTTTTGGCCTTGGCGATGGAGTCCAGCCCCTGCTGGGGGGTGAAGGCGCCGTCCCGCACCTTGTGCGCCGTGTCCACCACATTCACGGCGTAAGCGTCGGACACCAGCTTGATCTGCTTGAGGGGCACTACCCGGTCCTGGTACACCGTGTTCAAGCCCGCGTTGGCGCGCTGCATGCCCGCCAGGCCCACGCTGCCGATCACGGTGGTGAGCAGGCACAGCGCTGCGAGCAGCAGCGACAGGCGGGTGGAGATTTTCAGGTGGCTGAAGTTCATGGGGTACCGCTCCTGATGGGTTGTACTGCCGCGCTTTGAACAGGCTCTGAGACAGGTGGCAGGTGTATCACTCGCCACGGAATTGGCAAGGAATTTTTGCTGCCAATCAAAGAGCGGTTTTGCGCAGACCCCCTGAGCGGGTGACCTGCAGGCGCTGTTTTTTGCGCTGCTGGGGCGTGTGGTTGCCCGGCAACCCGCACAATCCGGGCATGAAAACCCTTCGCCTTCGCCCTGGCAAAGAGCGCTCGCTCTTGCGCCGCCACCCCTGGATCTTTGAATCGGCCATCGCCAAAGGCGGCGGCGACAGCGGCGAGACCGTGCGCGTGGAGTCGCACGAAGGTCAGTTCCTGGCCTGGGCCGCTTACAGCCCCAGCTCGCGCATCCGCGCGCGGGTGTGGAGCTTTGACGAGGCGCAGCGCATTGATGCCCCGTTTTTCATAGCTGCTTGCGCACGTTCCATCATTGCCAGAGCCCGTTTTGATGTGCAAAGTGATGGCGTGCGCCTGGTGCACGGCGAATCCGACGGCCTTCCCGGGCTTATCGTGGACCGTTATGGCGATACGCTGGTGGCGCAGTTCACCAGCGCAGGCACTGAGCGCTGGAAAGGCGTGATTGCCGATGCGTTGCTGCGCGAGACGGGCCTGACCAAGTTGTACGAGCGCTCGGACGCCAGCGTGCGTGCACTGGAAGGCCTCCAGCCCGCCACAGGCTGGCTGCGCGGCGGGCCCACGGGCGCGGTGGGCGATGGCGAAGGGCCGCCGCTTGAACTCACCATCCGCGAACACCAGTGGCGCCTGACCCTCAACATCGCCGAGGGCCACAAGACCGGCTTCTACCTGGACCAGCGTGACAGCCGCAAGCAGTTTGCCGACTACGCGCAGCGCCTGGGCTTCAAGCATGTGCTCAACTGCTTCTGCTACACCGGCGGCTTCAGCGTGGCGGCGCTGGCGGGCATGCGTGCGGCAGGCACCGTGGCCGACGGGCATGTGACCTCCATCGATTCTTCGGGCCCGGCCCTGGAGCGCGCCCGCGCCCATGTGGCGCTCAACGGTTTCGATCCGAACCGGGCCACCTTCCTCGATGCCGATGTGAACGCCTCACTGCGCCAGTTCCTCAAGGAAGGCCAGCGGTTCGACGCCATCATTCTGGACCCACCGAAGTTTGCGCCCACTGCGGCCCACGCCGACCGTGCGGCCCGGGCGTACAAGGACATCAACCGCCTGGCACTGCAGCTGCTCACGCCCGGCGGCGTGCTGTTCACCTTCTCGTGTTCGGGCGGCATCAGCGCCGACCTGTTCCACAAGATCGTGGCCTCGGCCGGGGCCGATGCGGGCGTGGATGGCTTCATTCTGGAGCGCCTGGGCGGCGCGCCCGACCATCCGATGACGCTGGAGTTTCCGGAAGGGGAGTACCTCAAGGGCCTGGTCGTGATGCGCAAAGGGTGAACCCGGCGGCTCCCGGCAGGGGCTTGACAGCCTCGGTACACTGAAAAAACGCCCCCTGTGCGGGGCCCTGCAGCCTGCTGCATTGGGCTGCAGGGCAAGTATTTGACCCCTTGAAAGACAGATTTATGGCACTGATCCCCGTCACCATCCTCACCGGCTTCCTGGGCTCGGGCAAAACGACGCTGCTCAAGCGCCTGCTCTCCGAAGCCCACGGCCAGAAGATTGCCGTGATCGAGAACGAGTTCGGTGAAGAAAACATCGACAACGACATCCTCGTGACCGAGTCCAAGGAGCAGATCGTGCAGATGAGCAATGGCTGCATCTGCTGCACCATCCGCGAAGACTTGCGCGAAACCCTGCAACTGCTGGCCGCCAAGAAGCGCAAGAACCTGCTGGAGTTCGACCGCATCGTGATCGAGACCACCGGCGTGGCCGACCCCGGCCCGGTGGCGCAGACCTTCTTCATGGACGAAGAAATCGCCGAGACCTACCTCATCGACTCGATCATCACGCTGGTGGACGCCAAGCATGCGCCCCAGCAGCTCAACGACCGCCAGGAAGCGCGCCGCCAGGTGGGGTTTGCGGACCAGATCTTCCTGTCGAAGACCGACCTGGTCAGCGCCGAGGAAACCGATGCACTGATCCACCGCCTGAAGCACATGAACCCGCGTGCACCCATCAAGGCAGTGCATTTTGGCGAGGTGCCGCTCAAGGAGGTGCTGGACCTGCGCGGCTTCAACCTCAACGCCAAGCTGGACATCGACCCGGACTTCCTCAAGGAAGAAGAGCACGGGCATGACCACCATGATCACGACCACGAGCATGGCGAGCACTGCAACCACCCCTCGCACCAGCACGACCATGGGCATGGCCACCACCATCACCATGACGACGATGTGAAGAGTTTTGTGTACCGCTCGGATCGCCCCTTCGACCCGGCCAAGCTCGAAGACTTTCTCGGGGCGATTGTCAACATTTATGGCCCGCGCATGCTGCGCTACAAAGGCGTGCTTAATATGAAGGGCACCGAGCGCAAGGTGATCTTCCAGGGTGTGCACCAGCTCATGGGCAGCGACCTGGGCCCCCAGTGGGCCGAGGGCGAGCCCCGGGTGAGCAAGATGGTCTTTATTGGCATCGACCTGCCCAAGGACATCTTCCTGCAGGGGCTGGAGCAGAGCCTGATCTGACCCCCCTTCGCCGGTGTCGGGGCATCGATTCGGCCCGATCTGTGTTGTATCCGCAACGTTTCTGTTTGCGTCAGCCCAGGTCGATACAATCGCGCCCCGGTAAAACCACCCAAGGCTTGCCACCAGTCCCGGGCCGTGAGAGCGGCCAAGGGCCCGCCCGTACAGCGAGGAGACCAGGAAGTGAAAGCCGACACCAGCAAACCCAAGGCGGCCACGAAGGCAACCAAGCCCGCCGCTGCAGCCCCTGCAACGGCACCCAAGCCAGCCGCCAAAGCCGCTGCGGCCAAAGTGGCAGCGGCCGCACCCAAAGCAGCGGCGGCCCCCAAAGCTGTTGTGGCCAAGGCGGCCAGCCCCGCTGTGGCAGCCTCGGCGCCCAGCCCTGCCGCACCGGCCGACTTGCAGGTACCCGTGCGCACAACCCGGCCTTCTTCCCGATTGGCCCAATTGACCGTACCATCCATGGCACAGGCAGTGGCGTCCACCGCTGCCAAAGCCAGTTATCTACATACCATGCCCACGACCGCGCAAGCGCAGCCCACTTTCACGGCTGCCAAAAAAGACCCCAAGCTGGCGAACAACTGGAAAACCAAGTCTGCCGCCGAGCTGACCGACGCTGAAGTCATGGCCATGCCTGACAGCGAGTACATGAACGACAAGCAGATGGCGTTTTTCCGCCTCAAGCTCGTTCAGCTCAAGCAGGACATCCACAACAGCGCTGGCGAAACCACCGAACACCTGCGGGAAGACACCGTGGTGGTGCCCGACCCGGCCGACCGCGCCACGATCGAGGAAGAGCATGCCCTGGAGCTGCGCACCCGTGATCGCGAGCGCAAGCTGCTCAAGAAGATTGAGCAGTCCATCGCTCGCATCGACGCTGGTGACTACGGTTACTGCGACGAGACCGGCGAGCCCATCGGCACGGGCCGACTGATCGCCCGCCCCACGGCCACCCTGTCGCTGGAAGCGCAGCAGCGCCGCGAACTCAAGCAGAAGATGTTCGGAGACTGATCGGGCCCCACGGCCTGATGACGATCATCGCTGCGCACTCTCCCCTGTACCCTGAGCCATGAGCAAGGAAGAAACCACCCCCGGCGGCCTACTATCGAAGGTGGTTCGGTTCGTGAAGAATCCCACCGTGAACTGGACGGAGCTGGACTCCATCCAGGACGACCGGGAGAGTCAGTACAGCAAGCAGATGCTCAAGGAGATGATCGAGCGCAAGCGCCGCAACGACTTCGTGCGGCGCCGCGAGTTCGATCAGCTGCGCAAGCTGCGCCAGCGCGAAGTGCTGCAAGGCCAGCGCGTGGAAGATGCTGCCGGCCGCCCCTCGTTCTTTCAAAGCAGTATGGCCTCGCCCGATGAGCGCGCCGTCACGCTCAAGAAGATCGACGAGATCGAGGCGCAGATGTCGCAGCAGTGGTGGAAGAGCAAGCAGGGAGCCGATGCCCCCACCCAGCCCGGTGTGATGCCCGGATCCAGCGCGGAGCCCTCCGACTCCGCGCACGCCAGAGCCTATGCCCCCACAGCCCCTGGCAGCCTGCCTGCGCCGCTGGACAACAAGGCCGCTGTCCAGCCGCTGTTTGCCGATGACAGCATGGCCATTGGCAAGTTTGGTGGCACCGATGCGCAGATGCTCGCGGGCAACCACCAGTCTGTCGAGGCGTCCTTCAGCCCTGCGGCCCCTGCGGCAGCGCCCGCGACCGCATTCGAACCGGAGGAATTCGTGCACGAACCCGACCTAGAAGAAGCCGCCATCCGGTTTGCCAACGGTGACCACGCGGGTGCAGAGTCCGGCCTGCTGGATGTGCTGGCCCAGCACCAGCAGGACGAGCCCGAGCAGCAGCTTGAAATCTGGATGACGCTGTTTGACCTGTACCGCGCCACCGGGCAACACGACCGTTTTGATGCGCTGGCCATCGACTTTGCGGCCCAGTACAGCCGCTCGGCCCCCCTGTGGTTCTCGATGCCGGAGCTGCTCGGGATGGTGGCTGCGGCCGCCCCCGCCGCAGGTGCGGCAGAGGCCGCGCCTGCAGCCAGCATGCGCCGCGATTTCAGCTGGAATGCGCCCCCCACGCTCGCGGTGTCTTCGGTGGCCGCCCTGCAGGCCTCGCTGGCACGCGCAGCGTCCCCTTGGACGCTGTCCTGGTCGCGCCTCACCGGCATCGACGAGGCGGCGGTGCCCCTGCTGGCCGACCTGGTCTCGCAGTGGTCCGACCGCGAAGGCCAGCTGGTGTTTTCGGGGGTGGAAAAACTCAACGCCCTGCTCGACGCCAAGACCCAGTCGGGCGACCGGTCCAACAGCCCCGAATGGTGGCGTCTGCGCATGGCCATGATGCGGCTCATGGGCAAGCCCGATGAGTTCGAGCTGGTGGCGCTGGACTACTGCGTCACCTACGAGGTCTCGCCCCCGTCCTGGGTGTCGCCACGCTGCGGGTATTCCGACAACGAAGGCGTGTCCTCCGGCGCAGCGCCCCTGGCGGCCGACAGCGATTTCATGGCCTCCGACCTGGGCGAGCTGTCCGCGCCCGCGCCGCTGGAGTCCGGGCCCGTGGCCCAGCTCAGTGGCCACATCGACGGCGATGCCACGCCGCTGCTGCAGCCTTTCGAGGCCTTCCTGCGGCCCGGCGTGCCCCTGACCATTGCCTGCGACAAGCTCATCCGCGTGGATTTTGCGGCGGCGGGCTCGGTGCTCAACTGGGCGGCCGAGCAACAAGGGCATGGCCATGTGGTGCAGTTCCACAACCTGCAGCGGCTGGTGGCGATTTTCTTCAACGTGATCGGCATCAACGAACACGCCTGGGTGGTTCCGCGGAAGAATTGACTCCCCCTGAGTCGCTTCGCGCCTTCCCCCTGAGGGGGACGCCCCCAGTGCACGCAAGCGAAGCGCCGCATCCGCGGCTTGGCGGCCCTTGCACGGGGGGCACTGACCTCGGCAGTGCCAGTTTGGCGGCTGCGTACAGTGGCGTGGGTTGGCTTGTAGCGTGTGGCGCCATCTTGGCTTGAAAGTGGCGTCCGCGCCCCCACCTGCGCCAGCTATGGACTCATCTCAAACCACCCCGGTGTTCCACGGCACCACCATCCTCAGTGTGCGCCGCCAGACGCCCACAGGCATCCAGGTCGCCATTGGCGGCGACGGCCAGGTCACGTTGGGCAACATCGTGGTCAAAGGCACGGCGCGCAAGGTGCGCAAGCTCTACCACGGCAAGGTGCTGGCGGGTTTTGCGGGCGCCACGGCCGATGCCTTCACGCTGTTCGAGCGGTTTGAGGCCAAGCTGGAAAAGCACCAGGGCCACCTGACGCGCGCGGCCATCGAACTCACCAAGGACTGGCGCACCGACCGCGTGCTGCGCCGCCTCGAAGCCATGCTGGCCGTGGCCGATGCAAGCGCCTCGCTCATCATCACGGGCAATGGCGATGTGCTGGAGCCCGAGCAGGGCATCGTGGCGATCGGCTCGGGTGGCGCCTACGCGCACTCGGCCGCCAAGGCGCTGCTGGTCAACACCGATCTGTCCGCACAGGAGATCGTGAAGAAGTCGCTCGAAATTGCGGGCGAGCTCTGCATCTACACCAACATGAACCACACCATCGAAACGCTGTAAGGCGGCGAGGTGCGTTTACTCACATTTTGATAGCTGTTTGCGCTTATCCATTGAGCGCAGGCGGCTGTTTTTGCTTTGAATTTGAAGGCAGGCCCCGCATGTCCTCCATGACCCCCCAGGAAATCGTCTCCGAACTCGACCACCACATCGTGGGCCAGGCCAGCGCCAAGCGCGCTGTGGCCATTGCGCTGCGCAACCGCTGGCGCCGCCAGCAGGTCGAAGGCAGTCTGCGCCACGAGATCACGCCCAAGAACATCCTCATGATCGGCCCCACCGGCGTGGGCAAGACCGAGATCGCGCGACGCCTGGCGCGGCTGGCGGACGCTCCCTTCATCAAGGTCGAGGCCACCAAGTTCACCGAGGTGGGCTATGTGGGCAAGGACGTGGATTCCATCATCCGCGACCTGGCCGAGATGGCCGTCAAGCAAACGCGCGAGGCCGAGATGAAAAAGGTGCGCATGCGCGCCGAAGACGCCGCCGAGGAGCGCATCCTGGACGTGTTGATCCCGCCCGCCCGTGCCGCCACGGGCTCCGAGCCTGCGGCCGACAGCACTGCCAGGCAGGTGTTCCGCAAGAAGCTGCGCGAAGGTGCCCTGGACGACAAGGAGATCGAGATCGATGTGGCCGAGGCCCGCGCGCCGCTGGAGATCATGGGCCCGCAGGGCATGGAGGAAATGACCGAGCAACTGCGCGGCATGTTCAGCCAGATGGGCCAGGACCGGCGCCGCGCGCGCAAGCTCAAGATCGCGGAAGCACTGAAGCTGCTCACCGACGAAGAGGCGGCCAAGCTCGTGAATGAGGAAGAGATCAAGACAAGGGCGGTGCAGAACGCCGAGCAGAACGGAATTGTCTTCATCGACGAAATCGACAAGGTGGCTGCGCGGCAGGAAAGCAGCGGGGCGGACGTGTCACGCCAGGGCGTGCAGCGCGACCTGCTGCCGCTGGTGGAGGGCACGACGGTTTCCACCAAGTACGGCATGATCAAGACGGACCACATCCTGTTCATCGCCTCGGGCGCGTTCCACCTGTCCAAGCCCAGCGACCTGATCCCGGAACTGCAGGGGCGGTTCCCGATCCGTGTGGAGCTGGAGTCGCTGTCGGTCCAGGACTTCGAGGCCATCCTCACGCAGACGCATGCCTCGCTGGTCAAGCAGTACCAGGCGCTGCTGGCCACCGAGGGCGTCACGCTGGAGTTTGCGCCCGAGGGCATCACGCGCCTTGCGCACATCGCCTTTGACGTGAACGAGCGCACCGAAAACATCGGCGCACGCCGGCTGTCCACCGTCATGGAGCGCTTGCTCGATGAGGTCAGTTTTGATGCGGCGCGCCTGTCGGGGCAGACGGTGACCGTGGATGCGGCTTACGTGGATACCCGTCTGCAGACCCTGAGCCAGGACGAAGACCTGTCGCGCTACATCCTGTGACGATACGTCCCGGTCTTGAGAGGTCACTTTCATAGGCTTCTGTAAGCTCTTCTTTTTCAACAACTTTTGGCCCTTTGTGGGCTGCAAAGTCGCGCCTAAGTTGTTGATTTCATTACCAAAGTTTGGTGGACACCCTCTTGTTCGGTGTGCTTTTCCTGCTACAGTGCAAAAAAGTGCAATTAAGTGGTGAAAAGTGCCCTCAAAGTCCGTTCCCGGGCCTGCGAGGCGCAAAACCAAACTGGGAATCTGTCCGTGTTTCAAGGTGCCTCGTCGCTAAGTCTCGATGCGAAGGGTCGGCTGTCCGTGCCGACCCGGCATCGTGACGTGCTCGCGGCCACCGCAGCGGGCCAGCTCACGATCACCAAACACCCGCATGGCTGCCTGATGGTGTTCCCCCGCCCTGAGTGGGAGAAGTTCCGCGAGCGCATTGCCCAATTGCCCATGTCCGCCCAGTGGTGGAAGCGCATCTTTCTGGGCAATGCGATGGACGTGGAGATGGACGCCACGGGCCGCGTGCTGATTTCCCCCGAGCTGCGCGAGGCGGCCGGTATTTCCAAGGACACCATGCTGCTGGGCATGGGCAACCACTTCGAACTCTGGGACAAGGCCACTTACGACGAGCAGGAGGCCAAGGCCATGCAGGGCGAGATGCCGGATGTCTTCAAGGACTTCTCCTTCTGACCATGACATCCACTCCTTTGCAACACACCACCGTCCTGCTCGAAGAAGCCGTGGACGCCTTGCTGGGCGGCGCGGGCCCTGAGCCTGCGGGCACTTGGGTGGACGGCACCTTCGGGCGGGGGGGGCACTCGCGGCGCATCCTGCTGCGGCTGGGCCCCCAAGGGCGTCTTGTCGCGTTTGACAAGGACCCCGAAGCCATCGCCGAAGCAACGCGCATCACCGATGCGCGTTTTTCCATTCGGCACGAGGGTTTTCGCCATCTGGCCGATTTGCCGCCCGCCAGCGCCGCTGGCGTGCTGATGGACCTGGGCGTGAGTTCGCCCCAGATCGACAGCCCCGAGAGGGGTTTCAGTTTCCGTTTTGACGGCCCGCTGGACATGCGCATGGACACCACGCGCGGCGAAAGCGTGGCCGATTGGTTGGCCACGGCCGAAGTCGGTCAGATTGCGGAGGTGATACGTGACTACGGTGAAGAACGGTTTGCTGGCCCCATTGCAAAGGCGATTGTTGCTCGGCGCGAAGAGCGGGGCCCTCTTGCAACCACCGCCGAACTGGCCGATCTCGTGGCTGGCGCGGTCAAAACCCGCGAGCCGGGCCAGAACCCTGCAACGCGCACATTTCAAGCTCTTCGGATTTTCATCAACGCCGAGCTTGAAGAGCTGCAACAGGCGCTAGAGGCCAGCCTCTCGGTGCTGCAGCCGGGTGGGCGCCTGGTGGTGATCAGCTTCCACTCGCTCGAAGATCGCATCGTCAAGCAGTTCATCGCCAAGCACTCCAAGGAGGTGTACGACCGCCGTGCGCCTTTTGCCAAGCCGCAGGCGATGAAGCTTGTGGCGCTGGACCGCATCAAGCCCTCTGCCGCCGAGGTCGAGGCAAACCCCCGCGCTCGCAGCGCGATCATGCGCGTGGCCGAACGCACGGCCACCGTCTGATATGACCAGGCTCAACCTCGTCCTGCTGGTGGCCGTGCTGGCCAGTGCCATCTATCTGGTGCACACCCAGTACGAGTCACGCCGCCTGTTCACCGAGCTGGACCGCGCGATTGCCGAGGCGCGCCGCCTGGAAACCGAGCACCAGCGTCTGCAGGTGGAAAAACGTGCGCAGGCCACGCCGCTGCGTGTGGAGAAGATCGCCCGCGACCAGCTGAAAATGCGCACGGCCACGCCGGCCATCACGCAGTACGTGTCCGACCCGCAGGGTGCGGCGGTCGCAGCGGCCAGCACCGCGGCGCAGCCCGGGAGCGCACAGCCATGAGCCGCAGCGTGGTCTACACCGCAAGCCCCCTGCTGGCCAGCAAGACGCCGGTTTGGCGCAGCAAGTTCATCGTGGCGATGATCGCGCTGGGCTTCGTGGGCCTGGGCGCGCGCGCGGCCTATGTGCAGGTGTTTGGCAACGATTTCTTCCAGCGCCAGGGCGAGGTGCGCTTTGCCCGCACGCTGGAGCTGCCCGCCAATCGCGGCAAGATCCTGGACCGCAACGGCCTGATCCTGGCGTCCAGCGTGCCAGCGGCCAGCATCTGGGCCATCCCCGAGGATGTGGACCAGGACAAGCCCGAGGTGCGCGCCAAGCTCAAGCAGCTGGCCAAGCTGCTCGACATGCCCCAGGCCGAGCTGATGAAAAAGCTGGCCGACGAGGACAAGACCTTCGTCTGGGTCAAACGCCAGCTGGACTGGGACGTGGGCCAGCAGATCGCCAAGCTCGACATCAAGGGCATCTACCAGCGCAAGGAATACAAGCGCCAGTACCCCGAGGGCGAGGCGGCTGCCCACGTGGTGGGTTTCACCAACGTGGAAGACCATGGCCAGGAAGGCATGGAGCTGGCCTTCAACAAGGATTTGGCGGGCAAGCCGGGCTCGCGCCGGGTGATCAAGGACCGCCTGGGCCGGGTGGTCGAGGGCGTGGGCGAGACCGTGCCGCCGGTGGATGGCAAGGACATGCAGCTGTCCATCGATAGCAAGGTGCAGTTCTTTGCCTACCAGAAGCTGCGCGACCAGGTCACGGCCCACAAGGCCAAGGCGGGCAGCGTGGTGGTGCTGGATGCCCACACGGGCGAGGTGCTGGCGTTGGCCAACTACCCCAGCTACGTGCCCGACAAGCGCCACAACCTCACGGGCGAGCAGCTGCGCAACCGCGCGCTCACCGACACCTTCGAGCCGGGCTCGACCATGAAGCCCATCACCATCGGCCTGGCGCTTGAAAGCGGCCGGGTGCGACCCGAAACCGTGGTGGACACCACCCCGGGCCGCATCAACATCACGGGTTCCACCATTTCGGACACGCACAACTACGGCGTGCTCACGGTGGAAGGCGTGATCCAGAAATCCAGCAACGTGGGCACCACCAAGCTCGCCATGCAGATGCCCGCGCGCGAGATGTGGGAGACCTTCTCGGCCGCAGGTTTTGGCCAGAAGCCGCAGATCGACTTCCCCGGTGCGGTCAGCGGGCGGCTGCGCCCGTACAAGACCTGGCGCCCCGTGGAGCAGGCCACCATGTCCTATGGCTACGGCCTGTCGGCCAGCCTGTTCCAGATGGCGCGTTCGTACACCGTGTTTGCCAACAGCGGGCGCGTGATCCCCGCGACGATGCTCAAGTCCGACCAGCCCGCCGTCGGGGTGCCGGTGTTTTCCGAGCGCACGGCTGACCAGGTGCGCAAGATGCTGCAGATGGCCGCAGGTCCCGGCGGCACGGGCCAGAAGGCGCAGACCGTGGGCTACTCGGTGGGCGGCAAGTCCGGCACGGCACGCAAGCAGGTCGGCAAGAACTACGCCATCGGCAAATACCGCGCCTGGTTCACCGGCATGGCGCCCATCGACAAGCCCCGCATCGTCGTGGCCGTGATGATCGACGAGCCCAGCAACGGCGTGTACTACGGCGGTGCCGTGGCCGCGCCGGTGTTCAGTGAAGTGGTGCAGCAGACGCTGCGCATGATGGGCGTGCAGCCCGACATGGCCGTCAAGCCGCAGATCGTGGCCAACGCGGTGGAGGAGTCGCTGTGACGGCCACACCACTGCCCCTGCTCACCTCGGTGCACGACGCCGTGGCCTGGCTGCGCGAGCGTGTCACGGGCACGCTGCAGACCGACAGCCGCCAGATCCGTCCGGGCGATGGTTTCATCGCCTGGCCCGGCGCCGCCACCGACGGCCGCGCGCACATTGGCGATGCGCTCGCACGCGGGGCCGTGGCCTGCCTGGTGGAGCACGAAGGCGCCGAGGCGTTTGTGTTGGCGGGCTTGCCCGTCGCCGCACTGCACGGCCTGAAGGCCGCCACGGGCCTGATTGCCGCCGACTGGTTCGAACACCCCACGCAGGGCCTGGACGTGCTCGCCGTGACGGGCACCAACGGCAAGACCAGCACCAGCTGGTGGCTGGCCGAAGCACTCAATGTGCTATCAAAAAATGAGCTGTATGGGCATGATGGGTGCGCGGTAGTAGGTACTTTGGGCATTGGAACGCCCCCTGTGCTCACCAGCACAGGCATGACCACGCCCGACCCCGTGCGCCTGCAGCGCGCTTTCCGGCAGTTTGCCGATGCGGGCCGTGGCGCCTGCGCCATTGAGGCCTCCTCCATCGGCTTGGCCGAGCACCGCATGGTGGGCACCCGCATCCGGGTGGCGCTGTTCACCAACTTCACGCAGGACCACCTGGACTACCACGCGGGCATGGCTGCCTACTGGCAGGCCAAGAGCATGCTCTTTGACTGGCCGGGCCTGCAGGCCGCCGTGGTCAACATCGACGATGCGCGCGGGGCTGAGCTGCACACCACGCTCGCCGGGCGCCACCTGGATCTGTGGAGCGTCTCCGTCACCGGCCCCGCCCGGCTGGCCGCGCGCGACATCGGCATGGGCGACGGTGGCCTGCGCTTCACCGTGGCCGAAGGCGTGCAGGCGCATGTGCTGCAGACGCGCGTGATTGGGCTGTACAACGTCTCCAACTTGCTGGGCGTGCTGGCCGGGCTGCGCGCGCTGGGCGTGCCGCTGGAGCACGCGCTGTACGCCTGCGCCCAACTCTCGCCCGTGCCGGGCCGCATGGAGCAGATCCACCAGAGCGGCCAGCCCCTGGTGGCCGTGGACTACGCCCACACGCCCGATGCGCTGGAAAAAGCCCTGCTGGCCCTGCGCCCCATCGCTGCCGAGCGCGGCGGGCAGCTGTGGTGCGTGTTTGGCTGCGGAGGCGACCGCGACGCAGGCAAGCGCCCGCTGATGGGCGCCGTCGCCCAGCAACAGGCCGATCAGGTGGTCGTGACCAGCGACAACCCGCGCAGCGAAGACCCTGCCGCCATCCTGCACCAGATCCTGCAAGGCACCATCGCCAGCACCGCCGTGCAGGCCGAGCCCGACCGCGCCGCCGCCATCGCACTTGCCGTGGCTGCCGCCGCGCCCGCCGATGTGGTGCTGATTGCCGGCAAGGGCCATGAAAACACCCAGGAGACGGCGGGTGTGCACCAGCCGTTCTCCGACATGGCCCATGCGCTCGGTGCGCTGCAGGCCCGAGGAGCCCGTCCATGAGCGCCACCCCCGGCACCATGCTCACCCTGCAACAGGCGTTGGCGCTGCTGCAGCCGCAGATCCCCGCCGCGCGCCTGGTGGGCGAGGGCGTCACGGCCCTGGCCCGCGTGCACACCGACACGCGCACCTTGCAGCCCGGCGATTTGTTCGTGGCGCTCAAGGGCGAGCGCTTTGACGCCAATGCCTTCCTGGCCGACGCACGCGCCGGGGGCGCCGCTGCGGCCATCGCCCATGGCGGCCTCGCCGCTGCGGGCCTGCCGGGCATCGAGGTGCCCGACAGCCTGACCGCCCTGGGGGCGCTGGCCACGGGCTGGCGAGCGCAGTTCAGCCTGCCGCTGATCGGCGTGACCGGCAGCAACGGCAAAACCACGGTGACGCAGATGATTGCGTCCATCCTGCGCGCCTGGCAGGGCGAGGCAGCGTTTGCCACGCAGGGCAATTTCAACAACGACATCGGTGTGCCGCTGATGCTGCTGCGCCTTACGCCCGCACACCGCGCCGCCGTGATCGAGATGGGCATGAACCACCCGGGCGAAATCTCCCAGCTCGCTGCCATGGCCCGGCCCACGGTGGCGCTGGTCAACAACGCGCAGCGCGAGCACCTGGAGTTCATGCACACCGTCGAGGCCGTGGCGCGCGAGAACGGCTCGGTGTTTGCCAGCCTGCCCGCCGATGGCGTGGCGGTGTTTCCGGCGGGCGATGCCTACACGGGCCTGTGGCAGTCGCTGGCACTGGCGCAGCCGGGCCGCCGCACGCTCATGTTTGGCGAGGGCGGCGATGTCCGCTGTGCGCGCGCCGCCTGGGAGCGCGGCGCCTGGGCGGTGGCCATTGCCACGCCCCGGGGCGAGGTCGCCACGCGCCTGCACATTGCTGGCCGCCACAACGTGACCAATGCCCTGGCCGCCACCGCCTGCGCGCTGGCCGCAGGCGCACCGCTGGCCGCCATTGCGCAGGGGCTGCGCGACTTCACGCCGGTCAAGGGCCGCTCTCGCGCGTTCAGCGTGGCAGTGGCGGGCCGCGAGGTCACGGTGGTGGACGACACCTACAACGCCAACCCCGACTCCATGCGCGCCGCCATCGAGGTGCTGGTCGAACTGCCCGGCCCGCAGTTGCTGGTGATGGGCGACATGGGCGAGGTGGGCGATCAGGGGCCGGAGTTCCACGCCGAGGCCGGGGCACTCGCCCACTCGGCGGGTATTCCTCTGCTGTTTGCGCTGGGTGCGCAGTCGGTGCACGCGGCTTCGGCCTATGGCAGCGGCGCCCGGCATTTCAACGATATGGGTGCACTGCTGGATGCAGTGCGCCAGGCCCTGCCCACGGTGGGCAGCGTGCTGGTCAAGGGATCGCGATTCATGAAGATGGAACAGGTGGTGGGGGCCATTGCAGCCGCTGCACCACCCCAAGAACAACAACAAAAGTCGATGGAATCACTGGAGGGACCCCATGGCGCAACACATTGACATTGCCCGCGTGGTGCCAGCCTTGGCCGGAGGTGCCCCATGCTGCTGATGCTGTCGCAATGGCTGCAAGGGCTGTCGCCCGAGTTCGGCTTTTTCCGCGTGTTCCAGTACCTCACCTTCCGTGCGGTGATGGCGGCCATGACGGCGCTGCTCATCGGTCTGGTGGCAGGCCCCAAGGTGATCCGCATCCTCACTTCGCTCAAGATCGGCCAGCCCATCCGGGGCTACGCGATGCAGTCGCATCTGTCCAAGAGCGGTACGCCCACCATGGGCGGCGTGCTGATTCTGCTTTCGATCGCCATTTCCACACTGCTGTGGTTCGACCTGTCCAACCGCTTCGTGTGGATCGTGCTCATCGTCACGTTGGGCTTCGGTGCCATCGGATGGGTGGATGACTGGCGCAAGGTGGTCAACAAGGACCCCGAGGGTATGCGCTCGCGCGAGAAGTATTTCTGGCAATCGGTGATCGGCCTGATCGCTGCGCTGTACCTCGCATTCAGCATTTCTGAAAGCTCCAACGCCAAGGTGTGGGAGCTGTTCGTGGCCTGGGTGCAGTCGGGCTTTTCTCTCGACCTGCCCCCCAAGGCCGGGTTGCAGCTGCCGTTCTTCAAGGAGATCAGCTACCCGCTGGGCGTGCTGGGCTTCGTGGTCCTGACCTACCTCGTCATCGTGGGTTCGAGCAATGCCGTCAACCTGACCGACGGCCTGGACGGCCTGGCCATCATGCCCGTGGTGATGGTGGGCTCGGCCCTTGGTGTGTTTGCCTATGTCACCGGCAGCTCGGTGTATTCCAAGTACCTGTTCTTCCCTCACATTCCAGGCTCGGGCGAGTTGCTGATCTTCTGCGCCGCCATGGCCGGTGCGGGGCTGGCCTTCCTGTGGTTCAACGCCCACCCCGCCCAGGTGTTCATGGGCGACGTGGGCGCGCTGGCCCTCGGCGGCGCGCTGGGCACCATCGCCGTGATCGTGCGGCAAGAGATCGTGCTGGCCATCATGGGTGGCATCTTTGTGGTCGAGGCCCTGTCGGTGATGCTGCAGGTGACCTGGTTCAAGTACACCAAGAAGCGCTACGGCGAAGGCCGTCGGCTGCTGAAGATGGCGCCGCTGCACCACCACTTTGAAAAGAGCGGCTGGAAGGAAACGCAGGTGGTTGTGCGCTTCTGGATCATCACCATGCTGCTGTGCCTGATAGGCCTGTCCACCCTGAAACTGCGATGAACCCGTACGATCCCTCCACCGTCCCTGGCACCCCGGGTGTGCATGAGGCCACGCCGACCGAGGCGGGGCTGGGCGTGGGCGTGCCAGGTGTTGTGAGCGCCGAGCCAGTCGCTGATGCGGATGTTGGTGTGGATACGGGTATGGGCCTGCAGGACGAAGCCGCGCCCGAGCTGACAGCGTCGGCCGACGCCGAGGTTCCACCGCCCGCTGCCGACTCCCCCGCAGCGCCAGCTTCGGGCAACCCCAGCACCGCCTGGAACCCCGAGGCCGTGCCTGCCATCTCGGCCGCCAAGGCCGCCGCCGATTTTGTGGCCCAGATTTTTGCCGAGGTGGCTGCCCCCGAAGGGCCCGCTGCTGCTGAGCCCGACGCCATGCAAGACGCGGACGCGCAGGAAGAAGCCTTGCCCGCAGCGCCCCTTGTCAGTGCTGTCGAGGCCATGGCCCAGCTGCTGCAGGGCCAGAATATCCTCATCCTGGGCCTGGGCGCCTCGGGCATGGCCATGGCGCGCTGGTGTGTGCGCTGCGGGGCACAGGTCACCGTGGCCGACACCCGCGCGACCCCGCCCCAGCTGCCCGCGCTGCAGCAGGAGACGCCCCAGGTCCGCTTCGTGGCGGGCGCCTTCGATGCCAGCCTGGTGGTGGGGCAGAACCTGCAGGCCGTCTACCGCTCGCCCGGGCTGAGTCCACAACAGGTTGCTCCTGTTTTGGGAGCTTCTGAGGCAAATGGGGTGCGCGCAGGGGGCGAATTAAGCTTGTATGCCGATGCGCTGGCGGCACTGCGCGCCTCGCATGCATATGCGCCTGCGGTGCTGGCCATCACCGGCACCAACGGCAAGACCACCGTGACCTCGCTCACCGGCCAGCTGGTGGAGCGCGCCGGCAAAAGCGTGGCGGTGGCGGGCAACATCGGCCCCACGCTGCTGGACACGCTGGCCACGCACCTGGACGCCGACACGCTGCCCGAGGTGTGGGTGCTGGAGCTGTCGAGCTTCCAGCTCGATGGCGTTACGGGCTTCGAGCCCACGGCCGCCACGGTACTCAACATCACCCAGGACCACCTCGACTGGCACGGCAGCATCGAGGCCTATGCCGCCGCCAAGGCCCGCATCTTTGGCCAGGCCGGCCTGATGATCCTGAACCGCGAAGACCCGGCCGTGATGGCGATGCTGCCGCCGCCCGTCAAGGTCAAGCTACAAAAGCCCCAGGTGCGTGCCCACATCACCTTTGGTGCCGACATGCCCCGGCGCCCGGGCGACTTCGGCATCGAGGTCGTGAGTGGCATGCCCTGGCTGGTGCGCGCCAATGACGCCGACGAAACCCGCAAGCGCGGCCGCAATGAGGTGGAGGAAGAGCTGCACATCCAGCGGCTCATGCCCGCCGACGCGCTGCGCATCCGGGGGCGCCACAACGCCACCAACGCACTGGCCGCGCTGGCCCTGGCCTCGGCCACGGGTTGCCCGCTGGCGCCCATGCTGTACGGCCTGCGCGAATACCGGGGCGAGCCGCACCGCGTGGAGCCCGTGGCCATCATCCAGGGCGTGGAGTACTTCGACGACAGCAAAGGCACCAACGTGGGCGCCACGGCGGCCGCGCTTGTCGGGCTGGGCGCCGAGCGCCGTCTGGTGGTCATCCTGGGCGGCGAGGGCAAGGGGCAAGACTTTGCGCCCCTGGCCGCGCCCGTGGCGCGCTTTGCACGCGCCGTGGTGCTGATCGGCCGCGACGCGCCACTGATCCGCGCCGCGCTGCAGGACACCGGTGTGGCGCTGCTGGACGCCCCCACGCTGCCCGAGGCCGTGGCACTGGCCGCCCAGCGCGCCCACGCGGGCGACGCGGTGCTGATGTCACCCGCCTGCGCCAGTTTTGACATGTTCAAGGACTACGAACACCGTGCGCAGGTTTTCTGCGACACCGTGCGTGCCATGGCCGACGACGCAGGCCAATCGGCGGAGGGCATGGCATGACGGCACCCGCCAGCACCTTGCTGCAACGCCTGACTGGCTGGTTCGGTGGCCTGCCCGGCAAGGCGGCCGATGTGCTGCCCGTGCGCGTGGGCGGCACCGAATACCGCCAGTCTTCCAGCACACCCGCAAGTGTGCTGGGCTTTGACCAGACCCTTTTGTGGGTGGTGGTGGCGCTGCTCGCTTGGGGGCTGGTGATGGTGTATTCGGCGTCGATTGCCATGCCGGACAACCCCCGGTTTGCCAACTACTCGCCCACCCATTTCCTCACCCGGCACATGATGTACCTGGTGGTGGGGTTCGTGGCGGCCCTGCTCGCGTTTCAGGTGCCCATGCTGCTGTGGGAGCGGGTGGCGCCCTGGCTGTTTGTGGTGGCACTGCTCCTGCTGGTGGCGGTGCTGATCCCCGGCGTGGGCAAGGTGGTCAATGGGGCGCGGCGCTGGCTGTCCATCGGGCCCATTGGTTTCCAGCCCTCCGAGGTGGCCAAGTTTGCCGTGCTGATCTACGCGGCCGACTACATGGTGCGCAAGATGGAAGTGAAGGAACGCTTCTTCCGCGCCGTGCTACCCATGGGCGCGGCCGTGGCCATCGTGGGTGTGCTACTGCTGGCCGAGCCGGACATGGGCGCCTTCATGGTGGTGGCCGTGATTGCCATGGGCATCCTGTTCCTGGGCGGCGTCAACGCGCGCATGTTCTTCCTGATTGCGGGTGTGCTGGTGGGGGCCTTTGCGCTCATGATCGCCAGCTCGCCCTGGCGGCGCGAGCGGGTGTTTGCCTACCTCGACCCTTTCAGCGAACAGCACGCGCTGGGCAAGGGCTACCAGTTGTCGCACTCGCTGATCGCCATTGGGCGGGGCGAGATTTTTGGCGTGGGCCTGGGTGGCAGCGTGGAAAAGCTGCACTGGCTGCCCGAGGCCCACACCGACTTCCTGCTGGCCGTGATCGGCGAGGAGTTTGGCCTGGTGGGCGTGCTGGCCCTCATCGTGCTGTTCTTCTGGATGATCCGCCGCATCATGCACATCGGCCGCCAGGCGATTGCGCTGGACCGCGTGTTCTCCGGCCTCGTCGCGCAGGGCGTGGCGATCTGGATCGGCTTTCAGGCCTTTATCAACATGGGCGTGAACCTGGGCGCCTTGCCGACCAAGGGGCTCACGCTGCCGCTGATGAGTTTTGGCGGGTCGGCGATCCTGATGAATCTGGTGGCTTTGGCTGTTGTCCTGCGCGTGGACTACGAAAACAAGCTTCTCATGCGCGGAGGCCGCGTATGAGAAGTTTGTTTCACAAAAACAAGCGGTGCATTGCGCAAGCAATGCCAGGCACGCAGTGCCTCATGCGCGGAGGCCGCGTATGAGCAAGCAAAAGACCGCCCTCATCATGGCAGGTGGCACCGGCGGCCATATCTTCCCCGGCCTGGCCGTGGCCGAAGAGCTGCGCGCACGTGGCTGGCGCGTGCACTGGCTGGGTGCGCCTGGCAGCATGGAGTCGCGCATCGTGCCGCAGCACGGTTTTGCGCTGGAACTCATTGATTTTTCGGGTGTGCGCGGCAAGGGCATTGTTACGCTGGCCCTGCTGCCGCTGCGCCTGCTGCGCGCGTTCTGGCAAGCTTTGCAGGTGGTGCGCCGCGTCAAGCCCGATGTGGTGGTGGGCCTGGGTGGCTACATCACCTTTCCGGGCGGGATGATGGGCGTGCTGGCGGGCAAGCCCCTGGTGCTGCACGAGCAGAACTCGGTGGCGGGCATGGCCAACAAGGTGCTGGCCGGTGTGGCCGACCGCGTGTTTACCGCCTTCCCCAACGTGTTCAAGCAGGGCCAGTGGGTGGGCAACCCGCTGCGCACCGCCTTCACGCAGCAGCCCGGCCCGGCCGAGCGGTTTGCGGGCCGCAGCGGCCCGCTGCGCCTGCTGGTGGTGGGCGGCAGCCTGGGCGCGCGCGCGCTCAACGAGATCGTGCCGCAGGCTGTGGCGTTGATGCCTGCCGAACAACGGCCCACCGTGGTTCACCAGAGCGGCGCCACGCAGATCGACGCCTTGCGCGCCAACTATGCGGCGGCCGGGGTCGAGGCCGAATGCACGCCTTTCATCGACGACACGGCCAGCGCGTTTGCCGCCGCCGACATCATCGTCTGCCGTGCCGGTGCCAGCACCGTGACCGAAATTGCCGCCGTGGGGGCCGCGTCCATTTTTGTGCCTTTCCCCTCGGCCGTGGACGACCACCAGACCACCAACGCCCAGTTCCTGGTGCAGGCGGGGGGCGGCTGGCTGGTGCAGCAGCGCGACCTCACGCCCGAAGGGCTGTCGCAAATGCTATTGAATTTAGAGCGTTCCACGCTGATGGATAGCGCGCAGAAGGCCAAAAACATGCAAAAAATCAACGCCACCCGTGAAGTGGTGACTGCCTGCGAGGAGTTGGCCCAACCATGAAACACGCCATTCGCCACATCCATTTTGTAGGCCTGGGCGGCGCGGGCATGAGCGGCATCGCCGAGGTGCTGTTCAACCTGGGCTACCGCATCTCGGGCTCGGACCTGGCCGACAGCGCCACGCTGCGCCGCCTGCAGGGCCTGGGCATCCAGACCTGCCTGGGCCACGCGGCGGCGCACATCGACGGCGCGGACGCCGTGGTCACGTCCACGGCGGTGACGCCCGACAACCCCGAGGTGCTGGCCGCGCGCGAGAAGAAGATTCCCGTGGTGCCCCGCGCCCTCATGCTGGCCGAACTGATGCGTCTCAAGCAGGGCATCGCCATCGCGGGCACCCACGGCAAGACCACCACCACCAGCCTGGTGACCAGTGTGCTGGCCGAGGCGGGGCTGGACCCGACCTTCGTGATCGGCGGCAAGCTCAATAGCGCGGGCGCCAATGCCAAGCTGGGCAGCGGTGACTACATCGTGGTCGAGGCCGATGAGTCCGATGCGTCGTTTCTGAACCTGCTGCCTGTGATGGCCGTGGTCACCAACATCGACGCCGACCACATGGAAACCTACGGCCACGACTTCGGCCGACTCAAGGGCGCGTTTGTCGATTTCCTGCACCGCATGCCGTTCTATGGCACGGCCATCCTGTGCGTGGACAGTCCGGCCGTGCGCGACATCCTGCAAAGCGTGACCTGCCCGATCACCAGCTACGGCTTCTCGGAAGACGCTCAGGTGCGCGCCATCAACGTGCGCGCGGAGGCGGGGCAGATGCGCTTCACCGTGCAGCGGCGCAACGGCGTGACGCTGCCCGACATGGAGATCGTGCTCAACCTCGCGGGCGAGCACAACGTGCTCAATGCGCTGTCGGCGATTGCCGTGGCGGTGGAGCTGAACATCCCCGACGAAGCCGTGCAGCGCGCGCTGGCAGGCTTCAAGGGCGTGGGGCGGCGCTTCCAGAGCTATGGCGAACTGCCCGCGAAGGACGGCGGCACGTTCACCGTGATCGACGACTATGGCCACCACCCGGTGGAGATGGCCGCCACGCTGGCGGCTGCGCGCGGTGCGTTTCCGGGCCGCCGCCTGGTGCTGGCCTTCCAGCCGCACCGTTACAGCCGCACGCGCGACTGCTTCGAAGATTTCGTGAAGGTCATCGGCAACGCCGACGCCGTGCTGCTGACCGAGGTGTATGCGGCGGGCGAGGCGCCGGTGGTCGCGGCCGACGGCCGTTCACTGGCGCGCGCGCTGCGCGTGGCGGGCCGGGTGGAGCCCGTGTTCATCGACAACGTGGCCGACCTGCCCCAGGCCATTGCCGACAACGCCAAGGATGGCGACGTGGTGATGTGCATGGGCGCGGGCTCCATCGGCGCGGTGCCGGGTAAGGTGGTGGATTTGCTACAAAATAGTGAGCTTAAAGCGCTGAAGGGGAGCGCGGTATGACCTCTTTTGATTCCAATATTGATGTGAAATCCCTGGGCAAGGTGGCCGTGCTCATGGGCGGTGACTCGGCCGAGCGCGAGGTCTCGCTCATGTCGGGCAGCGGCGTGCTGCAGGCGCTGCGCTCGCGTGGGGTGGATGCCCATGCCTTCGACCCTGCGCAGAACGCGCTGGGCGACCTGAAGCGCGACGGTTATGCGCGCTGCTTCATCGCACTGCATGGCCGCCATGGCGAAGACGGCACGGTGCAGGGCGCACTGGAGCTGCTGGGCATCCCGTATACCGGCCCGGGCGTGATGGCGTCCAGCATCGCCATGGACAAGGTCATGACCAAGCGGGTGTGGCTGGCCGAGGGGTTGCCCACGCCGCGCTATGTGTGGCTGGCCCCCGACCGCCAGCAGCGCGAAGTGGTGCGCACCGTGCCGGACGAACTGGGCCTGCCGCTCATCGTGAAGCCCCCGCGCGAGGGCTCGTCGATTGGCGTGACCAAGGTGCGGGGCTACTCTGACATGCAGGAAGCTGTGCAGCTGTCGGCCCAGTACGACCCCGACGTGCTGTGCGAAGAGTTCATTGACGGCGAAGAAGTGACCTGCCCCGTGCTGGGCCAGGGCGCTGATGCCCGCGCACTGCCCGTGATCCGCATCGTGGCGCCTGATGGTGCCTACGACTACCAGAACAAATACTTCACCGACGACGTGAAGTACCAGTGCCCGAGCGGCCTGCCCGAAGCCGAGGAGCGCGAGATCCAGCGCATCGTGCTGGAGGCCTACCGCACGCTGGGCTGCCGGGGCTGGGGCCGGGCCGATCTGATGATCCGCGCGAGCGACCGCAAGCCCTTCCTGCTGGAGATGAATACCTCGCCGGGCATGACGGGCCATTCGCTGGTGCCCATGTCGGCGCGGGCCTCGGGCATCAGCTACGAGGAACTGTGCTTGCGCATCCTGGCGAGCGCGGCATTGGACACGCCCGCAAGGCCAAAGGCTGTCTGATGACCAACACCCTGCCCGCACCCCTGGACGTCAAGCTCATGAACCTGACCGCGTCGGTCCTGTTCGTGGGCTGCGCCCTGGCCGTGCTGGCAGCGGGGGTCGGGTGGGTGCTGCGCTACCCGGGCTTTGCGATTGCGCGCATCGTGGTGCAGGGCGAGCTGGTGCACAACAACGCCGTGACGCTGCGGGCCAATGTGGGGCCGCACCTGGTGGGCAACTTCTTCACGGTGGACCTTCGAGCCGCCCGCGAGGCCTTCGAGCAGGTGCCCTGGGTGCGCAGCGCCGAGGTGCGCCGTGTGTACCCGGCCAGCCTGCGGGTGGAGCTGCAGGAGCATGACGCGGTGGCGTTCTGGGGGCCGGAATCCGGCTCGGCCATGGTCAACAGCCACGGCGAGGTGTTCGAGGCCAACGTGGGCGATGTGGAACAGGAGGGTCTGCCGCGCCTGCTGGGCCCCCAGGGCTCGTCGGCCGAGGCACTGCAGATGGTGGGGCTGTTGCAGCCCGTGTTCCGGCCGCTGGGGCTGGAGGTGGAAGAGCTGGAGCTGACCGGCCGGGGTGGCTGGCGCGCGCGGCTGGACAGCGATGCCGTGGTCGAGCTGGGCGGCGGCACCCCCGAAGAGGTGGTGCAGCGCACGCAGCGGTTTGCGCGCACGCTGACCCAGGTGGCGGCGCAGTACGGGCGGCGTGTAGATGCGCTGGAGTCGGCCGACTTGCGTCATGCCGGGGGCTATGCGCTGCGGCTGCGGGGGGTCACCACGGTGATCCCCGATGCGGCAGGTGCGGTGGCCGGTGCCACCGGCGGCGTGCGCAGGAGGTGACGCGATGCAGGGTGGCAAGGCAACACAAGGTGCGGGGCAGGCCATCGCCATCGGGCGGCTGAGCAAGCGGTGGGATGGTCGGCGGGACAGAACAGAAAAGGGCAGAGGCTGATATGGCAAGAGAGTACAAAGACGTGGTGGTGGGGCTCGACATCGGCACGGCCAAGGTCATGGCCGTGGTGGCCGAGGTGCTGCCCGGCGGCGAGCTGAAACTGGCCGGCCTGGGCGTGGCGCCCAGCAACGGCCTCAAGCGTGGCGTGGTGGTGAACATCGACGCCACCGTGCAGAGCATCCAGCAGGCACTGAAAGAGGCCGAGCTGATGGCCGACTGCAAGATCCAGCGCGTGTACACCGGCATCACCGGCAGCCACATCCGCGGCCTCAACTCCAGCGGCATGGTGGCTGTGAAAGACAAGGAGGTCACCTCGGCCGATGTGGCGCGTGTGGTGGAGACGGCCAAGGCCATCAACATCAGCAGCGACCAGCGCCTTTTGCTGGTGGAGCCGCAGGAATTTGTGATCGATGGGCAGGACGTGAAGGAGCCCATCGGCATGAGCGGCATCCGCCTGGAGGCCAAGATCCACATCGTGACCGGCGCGCAGAGCGCGGCCGAGAACATCATCAAGTGCGTGCGCCGCTGCGGCCTGGAGGTCGAGCAGCTCATGCTCAACCCGCTGGCCAGCAGCCAGGCGGTGCTGACGGATGACGAGCGCGAGCTGGGCGTGGTGGTGGTGGACATCGGTGCGGGCACGACCGACGTGGCCATCTTCACTGGCGGTGCCATCCGCCACACGGCCGTGATCCCAATTGCGGGCGACCTCATCACCAGCGACATCGCCATGGCGCTGCGCACCCCCACCAAGGACGCTGAAGACATCAAGGTCGAAAGTGGCTACGCCAAGCAGCTGCTGGCCGACCCCGAGGCGCAGGTCGAAGTGCCCGGCCTGGGCGACCGCAGCCCCCGCATGCTGAGCAAGCAGGCGCTGGCCGGTGTGATCGAGCCGCGCGTGGAAGAAATCTTCTCGCTCGTGCAGCAGGTGGTGCGCGAGTCGGGCTATGAAGAAGTGCTGTCGTCGGGCATCGTGCTCACGGGCGGCAGCTCGGTGATGCCCGGGATGATCGAGCTGGGCGAGGACATCTTCCTCAAGCCCGTGCGGCGTGGCATTCCCAAGTATTCCAGCGCGCTGGCAGACATGGTGGCCCAGCCCCGTGCGGCCACGGTCATGGGTCTCCTGGAAGAGGCCCGGCTGGCCCGCCTGCGCGGCTTCAAGGTCGCGCAGAAGAGCGGGTCCATGAAGACCGCATTCGGGCGCTTCAAAGATTTCATCGTGGGGAATTTCTGACCATGAAATACCCACTCTGGCTGGCGCGAGGGAGTCCCCATCAAACGCCGCGTGAGCGATGGCGATGTACAGGACCGCCACGCTCTCCCGTACCCGGTACCCCAACCCCCATTTGGCAATTGCATACGAATTTAGAAACAGGAGCTCCAAGATGACCATCGAAATGATCGAAGCCGAAGAATTCAACCAGGGCACCCAGATCAAGGTGATCGGTGTGGGCGGCGGCGGCAGCAATGCCGTCGAGCACATGATTGCTCGCAGTGTGCAGGGCGTGGAGTTTGTCAGCGCCAACACCGATGCACAGGCGCTGACGCGCAGCTCTGCCCACCGTGTCATCCAGCTGGGTGGCAGCGGCCTGGGCGCAGGCGGCAAACCTGAAAAGGCCCGCGACGCCGCCGAAGCCGCCGTGGACGACATCCGCGACGCCATCCATGGCGCGCACATGCTGTTCATCACCGCCGGCATGGGCGGTGGCACGGGCACGGGGGCGGCCCCCGTGATCGCGCGCATTGCCAAGGAGATGGGCATCCTGACCGTGGGTGTGGTGACCAAGCCTTTCGATTGGGAAGGTGGCCGCCGCATGAAGAATGCCGACGACGGCCTGGCCGAACTCGAAGCCAATGTGGACTCGCTGATCGTGGTGCTCAACGAGAAGCTGCTCGATGTGCTGGGCGACGACATCACCCAGGACGAGGCCTTTGCCCATGCCAACGACGTGCTCAAGAACGCCGTGGGCGGCATTGCCGAAATCATCAACGAGTACGGCCAGGTGAACGTGGACTTTGAAGACGTGCGCACCGTGATGGGCGAGCCCGGTAAGGCCATGATGGGCACGGCCACGGCCAGCGGCCCGGACCGCGCGCGCATCGCCGCCGAGCAGGCCATCGCCTGCCCGCTGCTCGAAGGCATCGACCTGTCGGGCGCCAAGGGCGTGCTGGTGCTGGTCACGGCGAGCAAGGGCAGCCTCAAGCTGTCCGAGTCGCGCCAGGCCATGAACACCATCAACGCCTACGCATCGACCGACGCGCATGTGATCTTCGGTGCGGCCTACGACGAAACCCTGGGCGACGAGATCCGCGTGACCGTGGTGGCCACGGGCCTGTCGCGCGCCAACGCACGCCGCCAGCCGATCTCGGTGGTGCAGGGCGGCCTGCGCACGGGCACGGACAACATGGCCTACCAGATGCCCGTGGCGGGCGTGGGCACGATGGGTGGTGCCGTGGGTGTGCAGGGCGGCCATGCTGGCAGCTCGCAGGCCGATTACGGCAGCATGTCGGTGCCCAGCGTCTGGCGCACCAACCGCACGCAGGCAGCGGCCCGCGTGGACGCCCTGTCGTCGGGTGGCATGGACGACCTGGAAATCCCGGCCTTCCTGCGCAAGCAAGCCGACTGATTGGTGGGCTGGGGCCCCGGTGTTCCCGGGGCTGAGCAAGCCGCCATCAAAAAACCCCTGCCAGCGGGAGCTGGCAGGGGTTTTCTTTTGGGGGCGCCGGGGTGGATGCGGTGGCTGGCTTCGCAGGTGCGGGGCACCTGCGCGGTGAAGTCACTGCTTCAGGCCTTCAAAAGGATTCCCAGTCGTCGTTGTTGCCTGCCGCAGGCTTGAGGCTGCTGGCCTTGGGCGGCAGGGCCGCTGCGGGTTTGGTCGCCGAAGCTGCGGGGCGCGCTGCCGGGGTTTTGGCCAGGGCCGGGCGGGGCGCGGCGGCACGCACGGCGGGGGCTGCTGCTGGGGGCCGGGGGGCGGGGCGGCTGGCGGGCACGGAGGGTGCCGTGTGGCTGCCATTCACGCGGAACAGTGCAACCACCTGGGTGAGCTTCATGGCCTGCTCGCGCAGGCTGTCGGCGGCAGCGGCAGACTGTTCCACCAGCGCCGAGTTCTGCTGGGTCATCTGGTCGAGCTGGTTCACGGCCGTGTTGACCTGGGCAATGCCCTGGCTCTGCTCCGAGGTGGCCGAGCGGATCTCTCCGATGATGTCCGTCACGCGCTGAACGCTGTCCACGATCTCGGTCATGGTGGCGCCCGCATTGCCCACCAGTTGCGTGCCCGATGCCACTTTTTCCACGGAGGCATCGATCAGCGTCTTGATCTCCTTGGCGGCTGCGGCACTGCGCTGGGCCAGGCTGCGCACCTCGCTGGCGACCACCGCAAAACCGCGCCCCTGTTCGCCCGCGCGGGCGGCTTCGACGGCGGCGTTGAGCGCCAGGATGTTGGTCTGGAACGCAATACCGTCGATCACGCCGATGATGTCGCTGATCTTGTTGCTGCTGGCGTTGATGTCCTGCATGGTGGACACCACGCGGGACACCACCTCGCCCCCGCGCGCCGCCACAGCCGCAGCGGATGTCGCCATCTGGTTGGCGGTCTGCGCCGAGTCCGAGGTCTGCTTGACGGTGCTGGTTAGCTCCTCCATGCTGCTGGCCGTGGTCTGCAGGTTGCTGGCCGTGTCTTCGGTGCGGTGGGCCAGGTCGTTGTTGCCCTGGGCAATTTCGCCCGATGCCGTGGCAATGCTGTCGGTGGCCGAGCGCACCTCGGTGACCAGCTTGCGCAGCGAGGTGACCATGTGGGCGAGGCCGTCCAGCATCGAGCCCGGATGGGCGTTCGGGATCTGCGCGTCGAGGTTGCCATCGGCCACTTCCTGCATGATGGCGATGGCTTCGGTGGGCTCGCCGCCGATCTGGCGCAGCACAGAGCGCGACACGATCATGCCGATGGCCCCCACCACAAGGAACACCACCACCACCAGCGCTAGGCTGGACCACAGGGCCTTTTGCAGCAGCGCACCCACGTCATCGGTATACAGGCCTGAGCCCACCATCCAGTTCCAGCCATCCACCCGCACGATGTACTGCAGTTTGGGCACTGCGGTGGTCTGGCCGGGGCGGGGAAACATGGTGGGCACAAACGCCTTGCCATCCTTGCTGCTGCGCAGGCCGTTCACGAGCAGGCCGATGATGTCCACGCCCGAGCCGTCCTTGACCTTGCCCTGCATGTCCTGCCCATCCCATTCGGGCTTGAAGGGGTGCATCACCCCCACGCCTTCGGTGGTCCAGATGTAGAAGTATTCGGTCTTGCCCTCGGGGCCGCCGTAGCGCGCCAGGCGCAGGGCGTCCTTGGCGGCTTTCTGTGCTTCTTCCTGCGACATGGCGCCGCTGGCCGCCTTGGCCTGGTAGGCCGCCACGATGCTGTGGGCGGACTGGACGGCCGTGGTCAGCAGGTCTTTGCGCGATTCACTGATGAGCCGACGCTCCTGCAGCAGGGACATGATGGCCATGATCAACAGCGCAGCAAGTGCGGTGCCGATCATGAGCATGATTTTCATTTTGAAGCTGAGCTTGCTCATGGTGCTTTCTCCGGTGGGGCGGCGTCTGTCGGTCTCTGTAGGCTGTCACTTTGTATTTGCAGGGTGCGCCGGGGCGCTGCCGCCTGAGGATTGTGCGGCGAAGGCCGGGCGGGGCGCAGTAGGTGAAAACGCGGCGTTCGCTCTTCCAGCACGGCATGCGCGGGCGCGCAAAACCTCAGGGTGTGCGGGGCAGGGGCCCAGAAACTAAAATGCTCAGATGCTTCAGCAACGCACCCTCAAGACTTTGACCCGCGCCGTTGGCGTTGGACTGCACAGCGGCCAGAGGGTCGAACTGACGCTCCGGCCCGCCCAGCCCGACACCGGCATCGTCTTCCGCCGGGTGGACCTGCCCCAGCCCGTGGATATTCCGATCCGGGCCGAGGCCGTGACGGACACGCGGCTGGCCTCCACCATCGCGGTGGGCAACGCCAAGGTGCACACGGTGGAGCACCTGATGTCGGCCTGTGCGGGGCTGGGCATCGACAATCTCTATGTGGACATCACAGCCGAAGAGGTCCCTATCCTCGACGGGTCTTCGGCTTCGTTTGTGTTCCTGCTGCAAAGCGCCGGGGTGGAACTGCAGAACGCGCCCAAGCGTTTCATCCGCGTCACGCGGCCCGTGGAGGTGCGCGAGGGCGAAGGCGCCAACGTCAAGTGGGCGCGCCTCACGCCTTACCACGGCTACAAGCTCAGTTTCGAAATCGACTTTGACCACCCCGCCGTGGACTCCACCGGCCAGCGCGTCGAGTTTGACCTGGGGCAAGGCAACTACAGCCGCGACATCGCCCGCGCCCGCACCTTTGGCTTCACGCGCGATGTGGAAATGATGCGCTCCAACGGCCTGGCGTTGGGCGGGGGGCTGGACAACGCCATCGTGATGGACGACTACAAGGTGCTCAACAGCGACGGCCTGCGCTACGACGACGAGTTCGTGAAGCACAAGATCCTGGACGCCATGGGCGACCTCTACCTGATCGGCAAGCCCCTGCTGGCGGCCTACAGCGCGTTCCGTTCCGGTCACGCCATGAACAACCTGTTGCTGCGCGAGCTGCTGGCCCAGCGCGATGCCTGGGAGGTGGTCACCTTCGAGGACGAGCGCCAGGCGCCCACCGGTTTTGCGCAGCCCGTGCGCGCCTGGTAGTGCTGCGATGCTGATCTTCCGCTGGCTGGCCATGCTGCTGCTTCTGGCGGCGGCCGTGTCGTTTGCGTTTTATGCCGGTACCGGGCAGGCGCGCTACAAGCGCCTCGGTTTGGTCATCCTCAAATGGACGGTGATTGCGACCGTCTTCTTCTTTGCGGTGATCTTTATTGGTCGCCTGGCTTGACGCCCTGATGCGGGTGCTCTGCCGCCCCGTTTTTCCTCTGCCCTATACTCGCGCCTGCTCCGGGGTGTGCTGATGCGCTGAGATGCAAGGGTCCTGAAGGAATTCAGGCGAGCTTGCGAACCCGACGAACTTGATCCGGTTCATACCGGCGGAAGAAGAGCCGACCTCCTTGTCCCCGTGCCCGCAGTTTTTGCTGGCACGCCATGCCCCAGGCGCTGCCGTACCTGGGGGGGCGCACAGGTCCATTCCGGAGCAGACCCCACCGCCACCGGAACCAGGAGACCTGCCCATGAACGCCCCCGATCCCCACGCCAAGCTCGCCGCCCCTGAAAAGTTTGCCGAGCTGCTGGCACGCACACGCGAACCCTTCCCCGCATCCCGCAAGGCCTGTATCCCCGGCCAGCTGCACGCCGACCTGCGCGTGCCGGTGCGCGACATCGCGCTCACCAACGGCGAGCTGGTCAGCGTGTACGACACCTCCGGCCCTTACACCGACCCTGAAGCCGTGATCGACGTGCGCCAAGGCCTGGCCAGCGTGCGCGGCGGCTGGATCACTGGCCGTGGTGATGTGGAGCACTACGAAGGCCGTGCTCCCGTGGCGCTGGACGATGGCCAAAAGAGCGAAGACGCCACGCGCCTGGCCCAGCTGCGTGCCGAGGCCGCAGCCCTGCAACGCAAGCCCCTGCGCGCCAAGGCCGGTGCCAACGTCACGCAGATGCACTACGCCAAGAAGGGCATCATCACGCCCGAGATGGAATACGTGGCCATCCGCGAAAACGGCAAGCGCGAATGGATGGAGCAATACATGGCCGACGCAGGCCGCGAGAAGCGCCTGATGGGCAACCCCCTGGGTGCGAGCATCCCGCGCATCATCACCCCCGAATTCGTGCGCGACGAAGTGGCCCGGGGCCGCGCCATCATCCCCGCCAACATCAACCACCCCGAGGTGGAGCCGATGGCGATTGGCCGCAACTTCCTGGTCAAGATCAACGCCAACATTGGCAACTCGGCTGTCACGTCGAGCATCGAAGAAGAAGTGGAAAAGCTCGTGTGGGCGATCCGCTGGGGTGCCGACAACGTGATGGACCTGTCCACCGGCAAGAACATCCACACCACGCGCGACTGGATCGTGCGCAGCTCGCCCGTGCCGATTGGCACGGTGCCGATCTACCAGGCGCTGGAAAAGGTGGGCGGCGTGGCTGAAGACCTGACCTGGGAGATCTTCCGCGACACGCTGATCGAGCAGGCCGAGCAGGGCGTGGACTACTTCACCATCCACGCCGGTGTGCGCCTAGCCTACATCCACCTCACGGCGCAGCGGCGCACGGGCATCGTCTCGCGCGGCGGCTCCATCATGGCCAAGTGGTGCATGGCACACCACCGCGAGAGCTTCCTGTACGAGCACTTCGAGGACATCTGCGACATCATGAAGGCGTACGACGTGTCGTTCAGCCTGGGCGATGGCCTGCGTCCCGGCTGCGCGTCCGACGCCAATGACGAAGCGCAATTCGCCGAGCTGCACACGCTGGGCGAACTCACGCAAGTGGCCTGGAAGCACGACGTGCAGACCATGATCGAAGGCCCCGGCCATGTGCCCATGCACATGATCCAGGCCAACATGACCGAGCAGCTCAAGACCTGCCACGAAGCGCCGTTCTACACCCTGGGCCCGCTGACCATCGACATCGCCCCGGGCTACGACCACATTGCGTCCGCCATCGGCGCGGCCATGATCGGCTGGATGGGCACGGCCATGCTGTGCTACGTGACGCCCAAGGAACACCTGGGCCTGCCTGACCGCGACGACGTGAAGCAGGGGATCATTGCCTACAAGATTGCCGCCCACGCGGCCGACGTGGCCAAGGGCCACCCCGGCGCTCGCTCGCGCGACGATGCGCTCAGCCAGGCGCGCTTCGACTTCCGCTGGCAGGACCAGTTCAACCTGGGCCTGGACCCCGAGACGGCCAAGGAATACCACGACGAAACCCTGCCCAAGGACTCGGCCAAGGTGGCGCATTTCTGCTCGATGTGTGGCCCCAAGTTCTGCTCCATGAAGATCACGCAGGAAGTGCGCGACTTCGCCAAGCAGAAGGGCGTGGCCGAGGCCGACGCCCTGGCCCAGGGCATGGAGTCCAAGGCGGCGGAGTTCCAGCGCGGCGGCGGCGAACTCTACATCCCCCTCAAGCCCGTCTGAGCAGCTGGATAAGAACGGCTACTGGCCCCGTGGTTTCCCTACAAAAGGGCCATGGGGCCGTGCTTACCCTGTGCGGCAGGGGCAGCGGCTGGGCCTATATTTCCCCCAACGTCCGGCCCAGAAGGCCGGTTGGTGGGTGTGGCACCAAATTTGCTGTGCTGGGTAGTCTGTTAAAAATTGTAAGGAAGAGCCATGAATGCTCTCGGCCGCTTCTCCATCCGCACGCGTCTCTATTTCGGAACCGTCTTTTCCCTGATTCTTCTAGTCGTCATTGGCGCGATGGGTTATGTGGCCCTCGACCGCACGCGTGGCACGCTGCAAGTGCTGTTCTCCGAGCGGGTGCAGACGCTGACCGACATGTCCGAGCTGCGCACCACCCTGGGTGACCTGCGCCGGACCGAAAAAGACATCATCATCAATTTCAATAACTCGGTCGAGGTGTCTGCCCTGCGCGAGTCCTGGGCCAAGACCCTGGCTTCGCTGCGCAAGAACCTGGCCGAGGTGCGCCAGGTGCAGTCGGGTGATGCTGCGTTCATCGCATCCATCGACAAGTCCCTGGACGAGATCAAGCAGTACGAAACCGGCATTTCCCCCATCTTCGAGAAGATCGAGGGTGCGCAGCTGGACGGCGCGGGCGGTGGTGCCTACGCCGATCGCCTCAAGGTGCACATGGAGGCCACCGACAAGCTGTTCTCCAGTCTGGCCAGCTCGGCCCGCACGCAGATGGACGAAGCCCGCGCGGGCGTCGAGTCGCGCACCTCCACCATGTCGGCGCTGATTGGCATCGGGCTCGTGCTGGGGCTGGCGGTGCTGATCCCTCTCACTTTCTTCAGCGTGCGCTCCATCACCAAGTCGCTGGGCCAGGCGCAAGAGCTGGCCGAACGCATCGCCAGCGGAGATCTTTCGCGCGATGTGGCAGCCATGAACCAGGACGAAGTGGGCCAGCTGGTGTCGGCCATGGGCCGCATGCAGGACGCGCTGCGCGGCCTGGTGCGCCAGGTGCAGGACGCGGCGGGCAACATCTCCACCGCCAGCTCCGAGATTGCCAGCGGCAACCATGACCTGAGCCACCGCACCGAGCAGACGGCGGCCAACCTCGAAGAAACCGCTTCGTCGATGGAAGTGCTGACCAGTACGGTGCAGCAAAGCGCCCAGTCATCGCGCCAGGCCAGCGACTTTGCCTCGTCGGCCGCCGAAGTGGCCGCACGCGGCGGTGCCGTGGTGTCGCAGGTGGTGACCACCATGGACCAGATCACCACCAGCTCGCGCAAGATCGCCGACATCACCGGCGTGATCGACTCCATCGCGTTCCAGACCAACATCCTCGCGCTCAATGCAGCCGTGGAGGCCGCGCGTGCCGGCGAGCAGGGTCGGGGTTTTGCGGTGGTGGCCAGCGAGGTGCGCAACCTCGCGCAGCGCAGCGCCGAGGCGGCCAAGGAGATCAAGGGCCTGATCGGTTCGTCGGTGGAGCGGGTGGAAGACGGCTCGCGCCTGGTGAGCCAGGCCGGCCAGACCATGACCGAGATCGTGAGCAGCGTGCGCCGCGTGTCCGACATCATTGCGGAGATCACCGCCTCGTCGGCCGAGCAGAGCGACAACATCGGCCAGATCAGCCAGTCGGTCACCCAGCTTGACCAGATGACGCAGCAGAACGCCGCATTGGTGGAAGAGTCCACAGCGGCGTCCGAATCCCTCAGGGAGCAGGCGCACCACCTGACCAATGCGGTCAGCCAGTTCAAGCTGCAGGATGGCGCCTCTGTGGCGTTCGAAATGGCCGCAGCCCCAGCGGCTCCGGTGGGGCACCGGCCTGCGCTGCAGATCCGGTAGTTTTTGGGTTTGAGGTATTCAAGCCACTAGCGCTTATCCATCAAGCGCTAGCAGCTATCAAAGCGATAGCGAAGGGCGCATGGCTGGTGAAACCGGCGCGGCCCAGGCCAGCGCCCCCGTGCAAGGGCCGCCCCGCCGCACGGGGGGCGTCCCCCTCCCGACTTGCGCAGCAAGGCGAGAGAGGGGGAAGGCGCGAAGCGACTCAGGGGGTGTTTCACTTCAATCCCGCGTCACCCGCAGCACTTCTTCGCGGCTGGTGATGTCTGCTGCAATCAGGCGCTCGCCATCCTCGCGCATCAGCGCCATGCCGTCGGCCATGGCCGCAGTGCGAATGTCGGCTTCGGACGCCTGGTTGTGGATCTGCGCGCGGATCGCGTCCGTGGTCACCAGCAGCTCGAACACGCCCGTGCGGCCCGCGTAGCCCGTGTGGCCGCAGGCATCGCAGCCCGCACCGTGGCAGTGGCTGCAGTATTTGCGCACCAGCCGCTGGGCCAGCACGCCGAGCAATGAAGACGACAGCAGGAAGGGCTCCACGCCCATGTCGGTCAGGCGCGTGACGGCGCTGGCCGCGTCGTTGGTGTGCAGCGTGGCCAGCACCAAGTGGCCCGTGAGCGAGGCCTGGATGGCGATCTGCGCGGTCTCGAAGTCGCGGATTTCGCCGATCATGATGATGTCCGGGTCCTGGCGCAGGATGGCGCGCAGGGCCTTGGCGAAGGTCAGGTCGATCTTGCTGTTGACCTGGGTCTGGCCCACGCCCGGCAGCTCGTATTCGATGGGGTCTTCCACCGTCATGATGTTGTTGCGCGTAGCGTCCAGGCGCCCCAGGCCCGCATACAGCGTGGTCGTCTTGCCCGAACCCGTGGGCCCGGTCACCAGGATGATGCCGTGTGGCTGGCTGATCAGGCCCTCAAAACGTCGCAGCGTGTCGCCCTGCATGCCCACGGATTCCAGGCTGAGCTTGCTTTCGCTCTTGTCCAGCAGGCGCAGCACCGCGCGTTCGCCATGGGCGCTGGGCAGGGTGGACACGCGCACGTCGATGGCGCGGGTGCCCAGGCGCAGGCTGATGCGGCCGTCCTGCGGCAGGCGCTTCTCGGAGATGTCCAGGTCGGCCATGATCTTCAGGCGCGAGATCAGGGCCGCGTGCAGCGCTCGGTTGGGCTGCACCACTTCGCGCAGCGTGCCGTCTACCCGAAAGCGCACGCTCGAATGCCGCTCGTAGGGCTCGATGTGGATATCGCTCGCGCCGTCGCGCGCGGCCTGCGTGAGCAGGGCGTTGAGCATGCGGATGATGGGCGCATCGCCCGCCGATTCCAGCAAGTCCTCTACGGCGGGCAGCTCCTGCATCATGCGCGAGAGGTCGGCGTCGCTTTCGACCTCGCTGACCACCGTGGCGGCGCTCGATTCGCTGTGCGAATAGGCCGCGCTGATGCGCTGGGCCAGGCCAGGCGCATCGAGTGGCAGCAGCTGCTGCACGGGGTGCTTGCGCAGCACCTCGGACAGCGCACCCGCGTCGGGGCTGGGGCCATGCCACAGCACGAGCTGGTGGCCGTCATCCTCCAGCAGCAGCTGGGCCGTGCGGGCAAAGGCGTAGGGCAGGGGGTGGCGCATGGTCGTCAGCCTGCCTGCTTATTGCTGCGGCTGGAGCGCCGCCGGGGTGGCGGGCTTGGCGGCAGGTGCGGGCAGCGGAGGCAACACGGGGGCGCCCGACACGGTGCCCATCATCAGGCTGGGTGCGGGCTGGGTGTTCTGCTGCAGCGCGCGGATGGCGTCGTAGCGGTCCACCACCAATGCGTCGTTGGTAGCGTTGTCGCGCACCACAATGGGGCGCAGAAAGATCATCAGGTTGGTCTTGCGGCGCGAGCGGTTCTCGCTCTTGAACAGATTGCCCACCACAGGCAAATCACCCATCAGGGGCACTTTGTCCTCGCCCTGCGAGTAGGTGTCCTCCAGCAGGCCGCCAATCACGATGATGCTGCCGTCGTCCACCACCACGTTGGATTCGACCGCACGTTTGCTGGTGGTGGGGCCGGTGGCGTTGGACAGGGTGGAGCGGTCGATCTTGGAGATCTCCTGGTAGATCGCCATTTTCACCGTACCGTTCTCGCCGATCTGCGGGCGCACCTTGAGCATCAGGCCCACGTCCTTGCGCTCCACGGTGTTGAACGGGTTGACGGTGCCGTTGTTGCCGGTGTTCGCATACGAGCCCGTGACGAAGGGCACGTTGTCGCCGATGAGGATGCGCGCTTCCTCGTTGTCCAGCGTCATCAGGTTGGGGGTGGACAGCACGTTGGCATCGCCGCTGTTCTGCAGGAAGTTGGCCAGCGCGCCCAGGTAGTACTGGCCGTTGATGCGCGGCGCCAGCGCCAGGTTCATGCCCGCGCCCAGGCCTGTCGCAGCGGTGGCGATGCTGGTGGTGCTGCCCGACGCCAGTGCGGCTGTCAGCCCAATGATGTTGGAGCCCGCCACACCAGAGTTGGTGCCGATCACGCCCACGGTGCCATCGCCCTGCTTGCCCAGGATGCCCTGCCACTGGATGCCGAACTGTGCCACCTTGTTGGCCGCGACCTCGACGATCAGGCTCTCCACCAGCACCTGTGCGCGGCGGCCGTCGAGCTTGTCGATCACGGCGCGCAGCTGGCGGTACAGCGGCTCGGGCGCGGTGATGATGAGCGAGTTGGTGGTGGGGTCGGCCTGGATCTGCCCACCGGTGGAGGGCTGGTTGTTGTTGGTGGCGCTGGTGCCCATGGCGTTGTTGCCCGACCCGAGCCCGCTGCTGCTGCCGGTGCCCGACAGGCCGCTGCCGGTGGACAGCATGTTGCCGCTGCTGCCACCGCCGCTCAGCCCTGTGCTGGGGGCTGCTGCCGGGCTGGCGCCACCACCGGCCCCGGTGGGGCTGCCTGTGCCCATGGCCGCCATGGCCGCGCGCAAGGTGGTGGCCAGCTTGGTGGCGTCGGCGTTCTTGAGGTAGACCACGTGGATGTTGCCGCTGGCGGCGCTGCTGCCGGGGGCGGGCGGCTGGTCCAGCCGGTCCACCAGGGCGCGCACCTGGGCCACGCGGGCCGGGTTGGCCGCGCGCAGGATGAGCGAGTTGCTGCGCGGCTCGGCAATCAGCGTGGTCTTGAACGAGGTGTCGGCCTGGCCGGGCGTGGCCGCGGGCGCACTGCCGCCATCGATCAGGCGGGCCACCAGAGGTGCCATGTCGGCAGCGATGGCGTTGCGCAGCGGGATCACTTCCACGTCGCTCGCGTTGGAGACATCCATGGCCGCCACGATGCGCGCCAGGCGCTGCAGGTTGTCGGCGTAGTCGGTGATCACCAGCGAGTTGTTGCCGGGGTTCACGTTGATGGTGTTGTTGGGGCTGATGAGTGGGCGCAGCACCGGCACCAGGTTGGCCGCGTTCTCGAAGTTGAGCTTGAAGATCTGCGTGACGATCTGCCCGCCGCTGGGTGCGTTGCCGCTGCTCCCCTGCACCACGCTCACGTTGCCGCCTTGCAGCTTGGCGTCGGCCTCGGGCACCACCTTGTACAGGCCTGCGGCCTCGACCACCGTGAAGCCCTGCAAGCGCAGCGCGGCCAGAAACTGCTGGAACGCGGCGGCGGGGGTGACGGCGCGTTCGGTCACCAGGTTGAGCTGGCCTTTCACGCGCGGGTCCACCACCACGTTGCGGCCGGTGATGGTGGCCATGGTGCGCGCCACGGCCTCGATCTCGGCGTTGGCGAAGTTCAGTGTGACGGGTTCGCTCGGGCGCACGCTGCCGGTGCGGGTGTCGATCGCGGTTTGGGCAAAAATTTGGCCGCTACCGCCTGCTAGTAAAGCACTTGCAGCTATTGTTTTGAGAGCAAAACGCAGGCGTGGAGACAACAAGGAGGTCATAGATTCAACCCACGGTAATGATGGAGCGCGCGCCGTTGCGCCGTCCGATGATGTTCAGGAGATTCGACAGGGCGGCTTCGCGCTCGGGGGCGGCGCTGGCCTCGCCCGCAAACCGAAGGCGTTGGCCCACCCACTGGCCGGTGCCGCTGAGCTGCAGCGCGCCGTCCAGGGTGCTGAGTGTGAGGGTCGGCGTTTCGCCGCCTTGCAGGGCCAGCCGGTAGCTGCCCATGGGCCGCAGGGTGGACAGGCGCGACGACATGGCGCGTGCATCCAGCTGCGCCTGGCCGGACAGCACCATGCGGCCCGCTGCCCAGCGCATGGCAAGCGCCTGGGTCTGTAGGGCCAGCTGGCCCTGGGGCTGCAGCGTGTTCCAGGGGGTGCCCAGGCCCGCCAGCAGCGCGGCCGGCCACTGGCTCTGGCCGTCGGCCACCTTCAGGGTCATGCCCGCCCAGCTTGCCTGCACCCGGGCCTGCAAGGGGGCGGGGGTGCAACAGGCGGCGTGCAGCTGCACGCGCAGGCCATCGAAGTTGGGGCGCAGCTGCCAGTCCACGCGGCCGGGCAGGGCGGCGCTGTCGCGGCTGGCGGCGCCGCCGGTCAGCACCAGCTGGGCCGAGCCGGTCCAGACCGTGCCCCGTGCCTGCAGCAGCTGCACCTGTCCCTGGGTGGCGCGTGCCACGCCGCTGGCAAGCCAGTGCGCGGGCGCAAACGTGACCACGGCGGGCAGCACACCGGCCACGGCGCCCACCAGGGCCCAGCCCCAGGCGGGGCGGGGGGCGGCGGCCGTGGCCGTGCGGCCTCGGGGGTTGCGGTGCGTGCGTGGGGATCGGTTCACAGTGGCGGGGCGATTCAAGGGGCTCACCGGGTTCACCGGTTGGGTGCCGTGGGCAGGGCCAGCACCAGGGTGCCGTCCCAGCGGGGCATGGCCACCACGGGGCGGCCCAGTGTGACCGGGGTGGGGCCTGCGGGTGCGGCGGCGGTGGCACTGCGGGTCAGGCGGGCCTCGACGGGGGTGGCGCGGGCATTGCTGCGTGCCTGGGCCAGCCACTGCGCCAGCGCATCGGCCGATGCACCTTTGAGGGTGATGGTGGCGCGGTCACCCACCACATTGAGCTGGGCCGTGGTGCCCAGGCGCTGCGTGAGGGCGGCGCGCAAGGCGCCGACGGCATCGCCGGGGCTGGTGGCGGGTGCGGCCTGAAGCTGCTGGGCTTCGGCCTGCAGGCTGAGCATGCGCTGCAACTGGGCGTCTAGCGCCGCATGGCGCGCGGGGGCGGCACGCAGGGTGGCCAGCGCCGGGGCCACGGCCACCCACCACAGTAAGGCCAGGCCCACCAGGGCGGCGGCGGCCAGCACAAGGTTCTGTTCACGGGGGGCCAGCGCGTGCCAGCGGGCTTTCAGTGCCGACTCAGGGATGGGGGGGGTCATGGGCTCACCTCGGTGCGCAGCAGCAGGCTGCCATCGTCCAGCCGGGCCCGGTAGCCCGCAGCCTGCAGGCGGGCCGAGAGCGCGGCTTCTTCGTCAGGGGCCAGCGTCACGCCGCGCAGGCGCAGCTCGCCGGGGGTGTATTCGATGCTGGTGGGCTGGCGGCCCTGTTGCTCCAGGCTGGGCAGTGCCGCCCCGGCGGCGGCAAGCAGGGGCTCCAGGTCGCGGGCCGACGCGCTGCCCGCAGCCTGCCGCAGCTGGGCCAGTTCGCGCTCCATCTGCACGGGGGCATCAACCACCACCTGCACCTTGGGGAAGGTCTGGGTGAGCGCAGTGCGCACGGCAACCTGCTTGGCGGCCAGCGCCTGGCGCTCTTGCCAGGCCCAGGCGTTGAGGCCCACCAGGTGGGCCACCACCAGCAGCCCTACGCCCCAGCGCGCGGCGCGCCATTGGGGCGCGTTCAGCAGCGCGCTCAGTGCACTGCCCACCTTGCGCAGGGCCCGGGTGCGGCCGGTGCTGGCCAGGTCGAACTGGGCCAGGTCCCAGTCGCCCCGGGCAGCATCCAGGGCGCGCTGACTGGCGGTGTGCAGCGCAATGCGTTGGCCTTGCTGGCCCAGCGTGCGTTCGGCCAAAGCGGCCACGGCGGGCTCAGCACGCACCGGCAGGGCGTTGCTGTTGTCTTGTGCGGCCACTGCATCGCCCACGGGAGCGCCTGCACGGGCCAGCGCCAGGGCCATGGGCGTCAGGGGCAACACGGCCACGCCCTGCTCGGCGCCCTGGCCGGTGAGCACGACAAAGGCTTCTTCCGGTGTGCCCAGCGCGCAGAGTTCAGGGCCGCCGCTGGCTGTGGGGCCGGGGGCAAATTCAGGCACCACGCGGGACACGCGGCGGCCAGCGGTTTCCAGCGCCTGCAGGTTCTCGCGCAGCCAGGTGCGGTCGCACACGGCCACCCACACAGGCTCGCCGCCCTGGGCCACGCCGTGGGCGCCAGGCTGCAATGCAAAGTGCAGCTGGGTGGCGTCGTCCAGCAGGCGGTCTTCGAGCAGGCCTTCGAGCACCGAGCGCAGCCGGGGTGTCTGCTGGCCTGCGCCCAGGGGCACACCGGCGGGCATCTGCACCCGCTGCCACGACAGCGAGCGGGCGGGCACCACGGCCACCACCTCGCCCCCGGGGCGGGTGGGCTCGGGCAGCAGGGCGGCGGGCGCAGTGGCGTGGCGAAGGGCGGTGTGGCCGTCTGCCGTCAGCGTGTAGCTGTACTCGGTGGTGGGGCCCGGACGGACCGGCGGCAGGAAAAGGATGAGGGTGCTCATGGGCAGGTTTTGCGGACCATTTTAGGGGGCGGACTTGACACTGGCAGCCAGTCGCTGCGCGGGTGTCGCCAATGTGCTGCAGCTCATCGCGGGAGTGGCGCTGTGGCCAGGGCGTTTTCGCGGTCAAACGCGCCCCGCTCGCGCCACAGCGTGGTCACGTCGATGCCCTGTTTGCGCACCAGCGAGCGTTCGTCCACCATCGCATCGCCCAGGCGCAGGCGGCCCCGCACTTCAAAGTAGGACGAGGCCACAGCGTGGGCGCTTTCGTTGATGTCGATGCTCGCGCCCACCAGGTCGCGCACCTCGCTGAGGGTGCGGAAATGCCGGGCCTCGCGCGCCTGCACCATCTTCTGCGCAGTGGCGCTGTCCATCCCGTCGATGGCGGCCATCAGCACGTCGATGCCGGCGGTGTTCAGGTTGACCGGCGTACGCACCGGTAGCAGCGTGACTTGGGGGGCCAGGGTGGCCACGGTGGCCGGGCTCAGGCCCAGCCATGTCAGCTGGCTGATGGTGGGGGGCAGCAGCGGCGCGGTATTGCCGTCGCTGCCCACGCCCGCCTGCGCCCGGCGCAGCCCATCCAGCAGCCGCGTGAGCTGCTGCGGGGGCAGGCCCAGGCGTTCGAACAGGCGGGTGAACTGCCGCAGCGCCACGGCCTGCACCTGCCCGCCTTCGGCCAGGTTGGTGATGTTCAGGCGGCCCTGCATGTCGGTGATCTGGCCTGACAGAAACGCCTCGGTGGTGTCGGTGCTGGCGTCATCGACCTGGCTCACGTTGTTTTCGGCGGCCAGAAAGGTGGACAGCCGGGCTTCCTCCAGCGGCACGGCCCAGGGCTCGGCCAGGTGGTCTGCGCCGCCCGAGCGCCCGTCTTCGCGCAGGATCAGGCGCGACCAGTCGAGTGCGCCGATCAGGATCCAGGTGGACTGCACCCGGCCCCGCTCGGCCGTCTCGACCTCCACCGCGCGCCACTGCTGCCACATGGCGGCAGCGGCGAACGTGGCCACCAGGGTGACGGTGAGCATGGCGGCGAGCAGGGCGGCACCGCGCGCCCTGTGCCTGTGCAATGGGCGCTGCAACAGCGGGTGCCACCGTGGAGCTGGCTTTGCCAGGCCACGGGTGGCGTCCCCCTGGGGGGATGCGGCGCAGCCGATCAGGGGGGTACTCACGATCTGCCTCCACCCAGCACCGGGTTGACCCAGTCGCGCGTAAGCTGGCCCGCCAGCGCCTGGCCGGGCGGCAGCGTGATCTGCAGGCGCACGCCATCGGGGACGGCGGCCGAGCTGTCGCCCGGCGTGGTGCCGGTGCTGGACAGCGGGTTGGACCAGGCGCCGCCCCGGTAATAGAAGATTTGCCAGCTTTCGAGTGGTAGCAGTGCCACTTCGTTGCGCCGCTCGGCATCACCCGGCGTGCGCGCCCATTGGGCCGCCTGCTGCCAGGCCTGCTGCCAGTCTGCGCGGGTGCGCACCGGGGGCGACTGCCAGCGCAGCCACTGGCCGCCCGTGTTGGTGTTGCGGCGCGTCCAGGCCACCACCAGCGCGCCCTCGTCGGGCACGGCACTGCTGCGGCGCGTGAGGCGCAGCACCTGGCCGTCCCAGTCCAGCGGCGTGGTGTTGGCAATCGGCATCAGCGCATCCAGGTCGGTGCCCCACTGGCCCAGCGCGGCCTGCAGCACCAGCATCTCATCGGCCCGCTGGCGCGTGATCTCCTGCGCCCGCACCATGCCATCCAGCCCGCGCCAGCTCAGGATGGCCAGCAGGCTCATCACGGCAATCGCCAGCAGCAGCTCGACCAGGGTGAAGCCGCGCGGGGCCTTGTGTGAATGCTTCTCCGACATCAATACCTGCCGATGATGGTGGAGATGCGCAGGATGGAGTTCTCACCATCCAGCACCTGCGCGTCGATGCGCCTAAAGCTCGGGTTGGGCGTGGGGCGCACGACGGTCAGCACCTGCAGCTGGCGCCCGGCCTGCTCGCAGGGCTGGGTGCTGTCGCCCACGCTGGGCATCTGGCGCGAGAGCCGGGCGCGCACCAGCTCGTTTTCGGCACAGAGCTGGGCCAGCACGATGTCGGACTGCCGCAGCGCATTGCGCGTGAGCGCCGAGGTGGCCTGCAGGCCCGCCATGAGCGCAATGGCCACGATGGCCAGTGCCACCAGCACTTCCACCAGCGTGAAGCCGTGCTGTTGGGGTGCTGGCGCGGCGAGGTTTTTTCTCACTGCACCGCGTCCACAGAAAACGGGCGCACGCCATCGGTGGCGATGCGCAAGACCCGCTCGGGGTGCGCCTGGTGGGTGATCAGCACCTGCTGCGGGCCGATGAGGGGCTCGGGGCCCAGCTGCAGCACGGCCGGGCCGCGCACGGTGGTGCCGTTGTCCAGCCACTGGTTGGGCAGCGCCGCCTGTGCGCTGGGCGGCAGGCCTTCAAACCGGAACCCCTCGGGCACGGCGCGCCAGCGCACGGGCAGGCCACCGGCCCGCGACTGCGCACGCGCGGATTCGAGCAGCGCCGCCAGCCGCGCGGCCTCGCGCTCCAGCTGCGTCTGCCCGCTGTCGCGCATGGCCAGGCCCGCACCGGCGGTGGCCAGCGCGACGATGCTGAGGACCACCAGCAGCTCTAAGAGTGTGAACCCCCCCTGAGCCGCTGCGCGGCTTCCCCCCGGGGGGACGATGCCGGTGGCCTGGCCAAGCCAGCTCCACGGCATCCCTCGCCTGGGGCGTGCCAGTTTCATAGGGTTGTAGGGCGTGGCAAAGAATGGGGCATCACTGCCAGCTGCCGATGTCGGCGTCCTTGCCTTCGCCGCCCGATTGGCCGTCGGCACCGAACGACATCACGTCGATCTCGCCCTTGATGCCGGGGTTCAGGTACTGGTAGGGGCGGCCCCAGGGGTCGTTGGGCAGCTTCTCCAGGTACAGCTTCCAGTTGCCGGGCACCGGGGCGGCGCTGGGCTTGATGACCAGCGACTGCAGGCCCTGCTCGGCCGTGGGGTAGCGCTGGTTGTCCAGGCGGTAGAGCTTGAGCGCCTGCATGATGTTGGTGATGTCGGTGCGGGCAGCCGTGACGCGGGCGTCGTCGGCACGTTCCAGCACGTTGGGCACGATGAGGGCGGCCAGCACGCCGATGATGACGAGCACCACCATCAGCTCGATGAGGGTGAAGCCCCGGGCCACGGTACGGGCCAGGCGGCGGGGGGCGGAGCGCACGAGGAGGGGAAGGGATGTGTTCACTGCAGGCGTTCTCTCGGTGGGTCGAATCGCGTGAATCATAATCGCCGCATGGTGACCAATTCGTACAGCAAATGGGGCGTCCGTCTGGGCACGCTGGTGCTCTGGGCCGCGGCCGGTGCCAGTGTGGTGTTCTGGGGGCTGCGCCTGTCGGCGCCCTCGGCAGTGGCGGTGGGCCCGGCGGTGGCGCCAGTCCCCGTGGTGCCCGATGCCCAGGCCCTGGCGCGTTTGCTGGGCGCCCAGCCGTCGGTGCCGGGCGCCGCGCCTGTGGCGCCCGTGGCCTCAGTGGCCAGCCGCTTCACGCTGATCGGTGTGCTGTCGGGCCGCAGCAGCGGCGGCGGGGCGGCCCTGATCGCGGTGGATGGCAAACCCGCCAAGCCCTTCCGTGTGGGGGCTGCGGTGGACGAGGGGCTGGTGCTGCAGGCGCTGGGGCCTCGGCAGGCGCAGCTGGGCGCTCAGGTGGGTGGGCCCGCCACGCTGACGCTGGACATGCCGCTCAAGAACTGAGCCCGCCTTAGATGCCTGGCACTGGCGCTTGGCTTTGAGCCTGGTTTCAGGCCAGAACCCGTACTTCCCATTCGCCCCAGCCGGGCGCCGCCACGGGCCAGTTGTCCGACCGGGGCATCACGCCTTCGCCATGCTGCTGCAGCCAGGCCACGCAGCGCGCCACGCCTGCGTGGGTGATCCACACCACATCGGCCCCGGCGTGGCTGTCGCTCCACTGGTGGGCCGCCTGCAGCGCCAGCGCCACCCGTCTGAGCATGTGGGACAGCGGCTCGCCGCCGCCGGGCGCGTGGTGGGCAAAATCTGCCGTCCAGGCATCGATGTCGCTTTTGGCGAGCGTGTTCCAGGCCCGGCCCTCCCAGGCGCCAAAGTCCATTTCACGCAGCCGGGCATCCGGAATCAGCATCAAATCGGGCCTTTGCGCGCACAGGGCTTGCCCCAGTTGCTCACATCTTTGTAGCGTCGAACAAAACACCCCCAGTGCTGGGGGCAGGGCGGCGGCCAGGCGCAGGGCGGCGGCCAGGGTGGCGGCCGGGTCGGCGGGCACATCCAGCGCGCCATAGCAGGTGCCCGGGGCCACCTGGGGGGCGGCATGGCGCACGAGCCACAGGCGGGTGCCCGGTGGGGAGGGCGTCATGCCCAGCGCAGGGCGAGCGCCGCGCCCAGGTAGAAGCCGATTTCGCTGACCTGCTGGGTGGCGCCCAGGCAGTCGCCGGTAAAGCCTTGCAGCCGCCGCGCAAACCAGCGCCCCATCCACGCGGCAGCTGCTGCGCTCAATATGACGGCTGCTATTAAGAAGATAGCTGATTGGGCATGCCAGACAAGCGCCAGCGGCACAAAACACCACACAACGGCTGTGGCCAGGGCTCCGCCCGAGATCTGGTCGGCCAGCGGTTTGCTTTTGGTGCGTGCCGTGTCGCCCACATGCGGCAGGCTGCGCACAATGAACAGCGGCCACAGCCGCGACAGCACATGCGCGCCGACCACGGCCGACAACGCGACGGCCAGGCTGTGTGCACCTAGCAATGCGAGCAGGCTGAGTTTGGACAGCAGGGCCAGCACCAGCGCCATGGCGCCAAAGGCACCGATGCGCGAGTCTTTCATGATGTCGAGCGCACGTTCGCGTTGGGCGCTGCCGCCCAGGCCGTCGGCGACGTCGGCCAGGCCATCTTCGTGAAAACCGCCCGTCATGAGCACGGTGGCCACGGTGCTGAGCACGGCGGCCATGGCCGGGGCAAAGGGGTTGGGGGCCAGCGCCCAGTGCAGGCCGCCATACACCCCCGCCGCCAGCAGGGCCGCAAGCCAGCCGATGCCGGGGAAGTGCGCAGCACTGGCGCGCAGCATGGCGGGGCTGTAGCCCACCCAGTCCGCCAGCCGCCCGGTGACGGGAATGCGGGTGAAGAACTGCACGGCCAGCAGGTAGTGGCGCAGGGCTTGCATGGCGTGCGGCGGGTGGGTTGGGTTTTGCTTCTATTTTGATAGCTATCAACACCCTTCTATCGGGCGGTGACGGCCATTTTGAGTATTATTTTGAGCGCAAAAACAGCCGGTAGGCCGGGTTGAGCGTCTCTTCCACATAGGGGTAGCCCAGCGTGGCCAGGAAGGCGTCGAAGGTGGCGGTGTCTTCGGGGGGCACCTGGATGCCCACGAGGATGCGGCCATAGTCCGCACCCTGGTTGCGGTAGTGGAACAGGCTGATGTTCCAGGTCGGCTGCATCAGGCTCAGGAACTTGAGCAGCGCACCCGGCCGCTCGGGGAAGGTGAAGCGCATCAGGCGTTCGTCCTGCGCCAGCGCCGAGTGGCCGCCCACCAGATGGCGCAGGTGCTCCTTGGCGAGTTCGTCGTGGGTCAGGTCCAGCGCCTCGAAGCCGTGGCGGCCGAAGTTCTTGGCGATTTTTTCCGATTCGCCCTTGCCATTGGTCGTCAGGCCCACAAACACATGGGCCTGGGCGGCGTCGCTGATGCGGTAGTTGAACTCGGTCACATTGCGCGCGCCGCCGGGCAGGCCTCCCACCACTTCGCAGAAGCGGCGGAAGCTGCCGCGCTCTTCGGGGATGGTGACGGCGAACAGGGCTTCGCGCTCTTCGCCCACTTCGGCGCGCTCGGCCACGAAGCGCAGGCGGTCGAAGTTCATGTTGGCGCCGCAGAGGATGGCGGCGTAGGTCTCGCCCTTGGTTTTGTTTTTGGCTACATATTGTTTGATGGCGGCCACTGCCAAGGCGCCTGCGGGCTCGACGATGCTGCGCGTGTCCACAAAGATGTCCTTGATGGCGGCACAGACGGCGTCGGTGTCCACCGTCACGAACTCATCCACCAGGCCCTGGGCCACGCGGAAGGTTTCCTCGCCCACGAGCTTGACGGCCGTGCCATCGGAGAACAGGCCCACGTCGGGCAGCGTGACGCGCTGGTGGGCGTTGACGGACTGGATCATCGCGTCCGAGTCGTTCATCTGCACGCCGATCACCTTGATCTCGGGCCGCACGGCCTTGATGTAGTTGGCCACGCCGGACACCAGGCCGCCGCCCCCTATGGCCACGAACACCGCGTCGAGCTGGTTGCTGCCCAGGCTTTGCAGCTGGCGCAGGATTTCCATGGCGATGGTGCCCTGGCCCGCGATGACCAGCGGGTCGTCAAACGGGTGCACAAAGGTCAGGCCCTGCTCCTTTTGCAGGCGGGCGGCGTGGTCGTAGGCGTCGGAATAGCTCTCGCCGTGCAGCACCACATCGCCACCCAGGGTTTTGACGGCATCCACCTTGAGCTGGGGCGTGGTGGTGGGCATGACGACCACAGCGCGCGTGCCCAGCTTGTGGGCGCTCATGGCCACGCCCTGGGCATGGTTGCCAGCGGAAGCGCAGATCACGCCGCGCTGCAGCTGCTCGGGCGTGAGGTGCGCCATCTTGTTGTAGGCGCCGCGCAGCTTGAAGCTGAACACAGGTTGCTGGTCCTCCCGCTTCAGAAGCACCTTGTTGTGCAGGCGGCGGCTGAGGCTCTTGGCGGGCTCCAGGGCCGACTCCACTGCCACGTCGTACACACGGGCGGTCAGGATCTTCTTGAGGTAGTCGGCGGGGGTGAGGTGCTGGGTCATGGCAGGGCAGGTGGGGCCGCCACGGGGCCGCAGCGGGGGCCCACATCATAGGGGGTCGGTTTTGGTGGGCCGATTTGCCGGTGGGGCCGTCACGCGACCGGTTCAGCCAAAAAAAAGCCCCGGGCCGTGAGGCCTGGGGCTAATCCATCCTTTGAGGAGATGGAGGAGACAATCGGTGCGGGGCAAGTGCCGGATTCCGGGCCTCTTGCCGCCTGCCGTTTCCTTTCTGTTCGAAAGCGGCAGCGCATGGGCGAAGTTTAGCGCGAGTCTTGTTGCGATGCAGCAAAATTCGCATCAAATTCTTTTCGTTTCGGTTTTTTGTGCGAAAAAACCACGTGTCATACAGGAGAAACACAAATGGAATGCACAGTCAGTTGGACCGGCGGGGCGGGAACCCGCTCGGGCATGGGTTTTGTAGCCGAGACCGGCAGCGGCCATGTTTTGACCATGGACGGCGCCCCGGATGCTGCCAACCCCGCCAATGGCGGGCAGAACCTGGCGCCTCGCCCCATGGAAACCGTGCTGGCAGGCACGGGCGGCTGCACAGCCTATGACGTGGTGCTGATCCTCAAGCGTGGCCGCCATGATGTGCGTGGCTGCAGCGTCAAGCTGACCACCGAGCGCGCCCAGACCGACCCTAAGGTGTTCACCAAGATCCACATGCACTTCACAGTGACCGGCAAGGGCATTCCGGCGGCAGCTGTGGAGCGCGCCATTGCCATGAGCCACGACAAATATTGCTCGGCCAGCATCATGTTGGGGAAAACGGCGGAAATCACCACCGGGTTCGACGTGCTGGAGGCCTGAGGAGCAGGCTGCCGGGGCGTTGCAGCTCCGGGCCGCCTGCTTGCTGCTCAGAAGTAGTGGGCGGTGGTGGTCATCACCTTGGCCGCCGCCTTCATGGCCAGGCGCGCCGGCGCGGGCAGCTCCAGCGCGCCGGATGCGCGGGCCTGTGCTGCGTGCCGCTCTTCGTCGTCTTTCATGCGCGCGACCACGGCCCGCGAGGCGAGGTCCTGCGCGGGAAGTCGGTCGAGGTGACTCTGCAGATGGGCTGCCACCTGGTTTTCCGTTTCCACCACAAACCCCAGGCTGGCACGGTCGCTGACCTTGGCCGCCGCCAGGCCCAAGGCAAACGCGCCCGCAAACCACAAGGGGTTGAGCAGGCTGGGCCGGGCGCCGAGTGCGTCCAGCCGTTGCCGGGTCCAGGCCAGGTGGTCAGTTTCTTCCCGCGCCGCCTCCTGCAGGTGCGCGCGCAACGTGGGGTCGCGGGTCACGGCGGCCTGGGCGGTGTAAAGCGCCTGTGCGCACACCTCGCCCACGTGGTTCACGCGCATCAGGGCACCAGCAAGCCGCTTTTCTGCGGGCTCCAGCGCGGCTTCGGCCATGCCGTGGGCGGGCGTTCTTTCGGCCGCCCGGGGTGATGCAAAAAGGGTGCGCAGCGCGCTGTCTGCGGCAGTCAAAAAAGCGTCCATGGATACCTTTGGGCGCGAAGGGTGCGCCGAAACACAAATTGCAGCTTGATACAAAAAATCAATGTGCGGGGCACGGGAGTTGCATGGCCAAAAGCGATTCTGCCCCTATGCACTGGAATGTTGCAACACTGCAACGGAATTTCCCTTTCGGGGCGATTGTGGGTGAATTCCTTTGCGAAACCCGGCCGGGTCTGGTGCAATAAGAGCAACTTCCCCACCAGGAGGTTGGCCCGGGAAACCGGCGGGACTGTGCAGGTGCTTTCACCATAGACCCCCCGTACCGGAGCCCGATGTTTAACCTTGGAGTAACTCGCAATGAAAAAATCCCTGATTGCCCTGGCTGTGCTGGCTGCTTCCGGCGCTGCAATGGCTCAATCTTCCGTGACCCTGTTCGGCGTGGTTGACGCAACCTATGCCTACGGTTCCGGCAGCGTCGCTAACAAGTCGCAACTGACGAACTCCGGCTACAACAGCAGCCGTCTGGGTTTCCGCGGCGTTGAAGATCTGGGTGGCGGTCTGTCCGCTTCGTTCTGGCTCGAAGCTGGCGTGAACAACGACAACGGCACCGGCGGCGTTACCAACACTAACAACCAAGCAGCTACCAGCACTGGCGGCGGTCTGGTGTTCAACCGTCGTTCTACGGTCAGCCTGAATGGCGGCTTCGGTGAAGTGCGCCTGGGCCGTGACTACACTCCCCAATTCTGGAATCTGACCGTGTTCGATCCGTTCGGCACGAACGGCGTGGGCACGTCCCAAACCCTGAACTCCAGCCTGGGTGGCCCTACCACCATTCGCGCTTCGAACTCCATCGGCTACTTCCTGCCAGGCAACCTGGGCGGTTTCTACGGCCAAGCCCAGTACTACATGGGTGAAAACCTGAGCAACGCTGCCAACAAGAAGGACGGCAACGGTCTGGCTCTGCGCGCTGGTTACGCCAACGGCCCCATCAACGTGGCTCTGGCTTTCTCTGACACGAAGTTCGTGACTGGCAACATTAAGGCGTTCAATCTGGGCGGTCAGTATGATTTGGGCATGGCCAAGATCATGGCTCACTACAACAGCGACGACATCAAGAACGGCAACGAAGGCAAGGGTTTCCTGATCGGTGGTCTGATCCCCGTGGGCGCTGGCGAAGTTCGTCTGGCTTACTCGACCTACAAGATCGACACCGTGGGTGCTGATCCCCGTTCGAACAAGATCGCTCTGGGCTACGTGCACAACCTGTCCAAGCGTACCGCTCTGTACACCACGTTCGCTCGCGTGAGCAACAAGAACGGCGCCGCTCAGTCCCTGAACGGTGCAGTGACTGCTGCAAACCGCAACTCGACCGGTTACGACTTCGGTATCCGTCACAGCTTCTAATATCAACACTGGCTTATGCCAGTGGCCGATATAAAAGCAAAAAGCCGCCTTCGGGCGGCTTTTTTTTGCCCGCTTGGTGGCTTGCGGCTCGGGGGTGTGGTGCTGGGTATTTGTTATTTGTAGTGGCAGACTGATAGATTGCCGCTTGGGGTGGCTCTGCTAATGCTACGTGATGAATTCTGATGATGCGGAGGCGGCGATTCTTCGGTCTGTGCTGCTTGGGTTTTTTGATGGTGCAAGGTGTGAGAAGTGGGGTCGAGGAAATGCACGTTTGGAGGGCTGCAAAAGAGATTTTGGCCCTTTGCTGCTGCGGGATGACGCCTTGTAACCCTATTTCAGGCCCAATCTCTTTCAACTGAGAGAAGCCGACTGATTGGCACCATCCTTGCCTGAGATACCTGCCGAAAGCAGCATGGATTGGCCCTTCGGTGCACCCGGGATTCAGGGATTTCCCGTTGGCTATGGAGCAAACATTACTGCATAGTAAAACTTTTATTCAAGAGGGTTCCATGAAACTCAAATGCAGTCTTTTGTCGGCGGCTGTAGCTGCCGCGCTGTTGTGTGCACCTGCGGTACATGCCAAGCCCTTCAAATGGGCGAGCCAGGGGGAAATCGCCACGTGGGATATCCATTCTCAAAACAATGCCCTGCAAAATGGCATTCACGCCAATGTGTATGAGAGCCTGGTTTACTACAACAGCAAGACATTTGAGGTGGAGCCTGTGCTGGCAACCGCCTGGAAGGAAGTGAGCCCCACGCAGGTGCGTTTCACGCTGCGCCAAGGGGTCAAGTTCCATGATGGCTCGACGCTGACCACGGACGATGCCGTGTACTCGATCCAGCGCGCCATGGCCAAGACCTCGAACTTCACGCCCTACGTCCAGGGCATCAGCAAGGTCGTGAAGGTCGATGCCCAGACCTTCGACGTGATCCTGTCGGCGCCCAATCCGGTGCTGCTGCGCCAGATGACCGAGCTGCGCGTCATGAGCAAGGCATGGGCGGAAAAGAACAAGTCGGTCGAGCCCAAGGACATCAAGGGCACTGACGAAAATTTTGCGCACCGCAACGCAATGGGCACCGGCCCCTACACGCTGGATTCGTGGCAGCCCGATGTGAAGATGGTGTTCAAGCGCAACCCCAACTGGTGGGGCAAGATGGATGGCAACGTGACCGAGATCGTCTACACCCCCATCAAGTCGGCCGCCACACGCATTGCGGCGCTGCTGTCGGGCGAAGTGGACATGGTGCTGGACCCCACGCCCCAGGATCTGGGTCGCCTGCGCGCCAGCCCTGACCTCAAGGTGATTGACGGTGTGGAAAACCGCACCATCTTCCTCGGCATGGATCAGTTCCGCGAAGAACTTACTGGCTCCAACATCAAGGGCAAGAACCCGCTGAAGGACGTGCGCGTGCGCAAGGCGCTGTACCAAGCCATTGATGCGGAAACGATCTCGCGCAACATCATGCGCGGCCTGGGCAAGCCGACGGGAACCCTGGTGTCGCCCCAGGTGGCGGGTTACACCGAAGCGGTGGGCAAGCGTTTCCCCTACAGCGTGGAAGCTTCCAAGAAGCTGCTGGCCGAAGCGGGCTACCCCGATGGTTTTGAAGTGGACTTTGCCTGCCCGAACAACCGCTACATCAACGACGAGGCCATCTGCCAGGCCGTGACCGCCATGTGGTCGCGCGTGGGCGTGAAGGCCAAGCTGCGCACGCTGCCGCTGGTGAACTATTTCCCGATGATTCAGCGCTACGAAGCCAGCATCTACATGCTGGGCTGGGGCGTGCCGACCTTTGACGCGCTGTACAGCCTGCAGTCGCTGACCCGCTCCGTGGGCCAGGGTGGCGACGGCAACTACAACGTGGGCCGCTACAGCAACCAGCGCATGGACTACCTGGTGGACCGCATCAAGGCGGAAACCGATGCGCCCGTGCGTTCGCGCATGCTGACCGAAGCGCTGCAGCTATCCAACGACACGGTGTCCCACATTCCGCTGCATGACCAGGTGATCCCATGGGCCATGAAGAAGAACGTGGAACTGGTGCACCGCGCCGACAACCGCGTGGACATGCGTACGGTCAAGGTGAACTGATCTCGCTCAGCCTGAAGAGAGCAAGGGCCCGGTGGTCCTTGCTCTTTTTTGACTTAGATTGAAGACGTCTCGCCCACCGGCGCCCTGGCCATCAAAAGTGGCTGCGGCGCTCCCATCGAACACTCACTCGACTCTCCGATGCTTGCCTTTATATTGCGCCGCCTGATACAGGCTGTGATTGTCATGATCACGGTGGCCTTCATCTCCTTCATGTTGTTCCAGTACGTGGGAGATCCCGTGGTGTTCCTGCTGGGCCAGGATGCCACCCCTGAACAGATCCGTGAGCTGCGCGCCTCACTCGGTCTGGACAAACCCTTCTTTGTGCAGTTTGGCCACTTCCTGGTGAACGCAGCCCAAGGCGAATTCGGCCTGAGCCTGCGCCAGGGCGCCAAGGTGTCGCGGCTGATTGCCGAGCGTTTCCCGGCCACACTCGAACTGGCCCTGGTGGCTGCATTCCTGGCCCTGGCGATTGGCGTACCCATGGGGGTTTACGCAGCGCTCAAGCGCGGCACGTTTACCAGCCAGCTGTTCATGACCCTGTCGCTGCTGGGTGTGTCCCTGCCCACCTTCCTCATCGGCATCCTGCTGATTCTGGTTTTTGCAGTCACGCTGGGCTGGTTCCCGAGCTTCGGGCGCGGTGAAGTGGTGCAGATGGGATGGTGGAGTTCCGGCCTGCTCAAGGCCAAGGGCTGGCACCACATTATTCTGCCGGCCGTCACACTGGCGATCTTTCAGCTCACGCTGATCATGCGGCTGGTGCGGGCGGAAATGCTGGAGGTGCTGCGCACCGACTACATCAAGTTTGCGCGCGCACGGGGCCTGTCCAACCGGGCGATCCACTTCGGCCATGCGCTCAAGAACACGCTGGTGCCTGTGATGACCATTACTGGCCTGCAACTTGGTGGCCTGATCGCCTTTGCCATCATCACCGAGACCGTGTTCCAGTGGCCGGGCATGGGCCTGCTGTTCATCCAGGCCGTGACCTTTGCCGACATCCCCGTGATGGCGGCCTACCTCTGCCTGATCGCCCTGATCTTTGTGGTGATCAACCTGGTGGTGGACCTGTTGTACTTTGCAGTGGATCCCCGCCTGCGCGTTGGTAAGGCGGGAGGCCATTAGAGATGAGGCTCCCCCTGAGTCGCTTCGCGCCTTCCCGCTCTCTCGCATTGCGTTGCAATGCGGGAGGGGGGAGCCCCCAGCGCACGCAAGCAACGCGCCGCCTTCGCGGCGGGGCGGCCCTTGCGCGGGGGCACTGGCAGTTTCACGCATTGTGGGTTGCGTGTAGCTCTGTGGACAACTGAAATGCAGTCGCTTCGATACAAAGCGGGTGGACGGGCGTTTGCACACATCGCCCAGTTCCATCCCGAGCTGACGGCACTGCGGCGTGACTTGCACGCCCACCCCGAGCTGGGGTTCGAGGAGGTCTACACCAGCAAACGTGTCAAGGAAGCCTTGATGCTCTGCGGTGTGGACGAGATCCACGAGGGCATCGGCCGCACGGGTGTGGTGGGTGTGATCCGGGGGCGAAGCACGTCCAGCGGCAGCATGGTCGGCCTGCGCGCTGATATGGATGCGCTGCCCCTGGCCGAGCACAACGATTTCTCCTGGAAGTCGTGCAAACCCGGCCTGATGCACGGTTGTGGCCATGATGGCCACACCGCCATGCTGGTGGGCGCCGCGCGCTACCTGGCGGAGACCCGCGATTTCGACGGCACGGCGGTGCTGGTGTTCCAGCCCGGCGAAGAGGGTTTTGCAGGTGCCCGCGTGATGATGGAAGACGGCCTGTTTGACCGCTTCCCGGTGCAGTCCATCTATGCCATGCACAACTGGCCTGCGATGAAGCCCGGCACCGTGGGCATCAATGCTGGCCCCATGATGGCGGCGGCTGACCGCTTCACCATCGAGATCACCGGCCGTGGCGGCCACGGGGCCCATGCCTACCAGACGGTGGACGTGCTGGTCGTGGCCGCGCACATCATCACGGCCGCGCAAAGCATCGTCTCGCGCAATGTGCGCCCCATCGAAAGCGCTGTGGTCAGCATCTGTGCCGCGCAGGCAGGTGACCTGGGGGCCTTCAGTGTGTTGCCCGGATCCGCCACCCTGGTGGGCACCGTGCGCACGTTCGACCCCGTGGTGCAGGAGATGGTGGAAAAGCGCCTGAAAGAGTTGTGCAACGCCATCGCCCTGGGCTTTGGCGCCACGGCCACGGTGCACTACGAACGTATCTACCCGGCCACCATCAACACTGAAAGCGAAGCCATTTTTGCGGGCGACGTGGCCGAATCCCTTCTGGGGGCGGACCATGTCGTGCGCGACCTGGAGCCCAGCATGGGCGCCGAGGATTTTGCCTTCATGCTCCAGACCCGCCCCGGCGCCTACCTGCGCCTGGGCCAGGGCACGGGGGCCAGCGGCAGTGCATTGCACAACAGCCGCTATGACTTCAACGATGACATCCTGCCGCTGGGCTCTGCATTGCACGCAAGCCTGATCGAGCAATCGATGCCGCTGGCCATGCCCTGAGAGCGCGCATCTCGTTTCTCCACGCAACGCCACACCCCATCCCCTTGGATGTCCCCCTTTCGTATCCTTTTTTTCACGAGGAGATTCCGATGAAATTCCAGAAGAAAGTTGCCCTTGCCACGTTGTTTGCCGCCATGGCAACGGCCAGCTTGGCGGCCAGTGCGCAGACCATCCGGATTGCCAACCAGGGCGACTCGCTGTCCATGGACCCGCACTCGCTCAACGAGTCGCTGCAGCTGAGCGTGACCGGCAACGTGTACGAGCCCCTGGTCGGCCGCAACAAGGACCTGAGCCTGGCGCCCGCACTGGCCACGGCCTGGAAGCAGACCTCGCCCACCGTCTGGCGCTTCGAGCTGCGCAAGGGCGTGCAATTCCATGACGGCACGCCGTTCACCGCCGACGACGTGGTGTTCAGCTTCGCGCGCACCCAGGTGGAAGGCTCGGACATGAAGAGCTACACCAACGACTTCAAGGAAGTGCGCAAGATCGACGACCACACGGTCGAGATCGAGACCAAGACCCCGTTCCCCATCCTGCCCGACGTGATCTCGCTCGTGTACATGATGAGCAAGAAATGGTGCGAGACCAACCAGGCCCTGGGCCCGGTGGACCGCCGCAAGGGCATCGAGAACGCGGCGTCGTTCCGCGCCAACGGCACGGGCCCCTTCCGCCTGCGTGAGCGCCAGCCCAACGTGCGTTCCGTATTCACCCGCAACGGCACCTACTGGGGCAAGATCGAAGGCAACGCCACCGAAGTCGTTTTCACCCCTATCAGCAACGATGCAACCCGCGTGGCGGCCCTGCTGTCGGGCGAAGTGGACGTGATGGAACCCGTGCCTGTGCAGGACATCGACCGCGTGAACGGCGGCGCCAGCACCCGCGCTATCACCGGTCCCGAGTTGCGGACTATCTTCCTGGGCATGGACCAGAAGCGCGATGAGCTGCTGTACTCCAACGTCAAGGGCAAGAACCCCTTCAAGGACAAGCGCGTGCGCCAAGCCTTTTATCAGGCCATCGACATCGAAGGCATCAAGCGCACCGTGATGCGCGGCGCCTCCAACCCCTCGGCCCTGCTGGTCGGCCCTGGCGTCAACGGCTTCCAGCCCGATGCCAAGCGCCTGCCCTACGACGTGGAAGCCGCCAAGAAGCTGCTGGCCGAAGCGGGTTACCCCAACGGTTTTGAAGTGGCCATGAACTGCCCGAACGATCGCTACGTGAACGACGGCCGCATTTGCCAGACCGTGGCCGCCAACCTCTCGCGCATCAACGTCAAAGTCAACCTGCAGGCCGAAACCAAGGGCACGTACTTTCCCAAGATCCTGCGCCGCGACACCAGTTTCTATATGCTGGGGTGGACGCCCGCTACCTATGACTCGCATAACGCCCTGAATGCGCTGGTGCGCTGCGTGGACGACAAGGGCGCTGGCCAGTTCAACCTGGGTGCGTACTGCAACCCCAAGGTGGACGAGCTGACCCTCAAGATCCAGTCCGAGACCGACAAGGCCAAGCGCAACGCCATGATCAAGGAAGCGTTTGACCTGCACGCTGCTGATGTGGGCCACATCCCATTGCACCAACAGGCTCTTGCTTGGGGCGTGAGCAAAAACGTCAAGCTGGTGCAGATGGCGGATAACTTCATGCACTTCAAGTGGATGAGCATCAACAAGTAAGCCCGTCCGCACAAAGATCGAAGAGAAGAAAAGAGAGAACAACCGGTTCTCTTGAAAGTTCGCACCACCGCCCGGCTGCTACCCGGGCCGGGCGGCGGTGTTTGTTTACTGGTTCCCACAATGAAAACAACCCTTGCCCGCTGGCTTGACAGCGATGTCGGCTACAGCTTTCGCACATCGCCCATGGCGATGGTCGCTGCCGCGATTGCGCTGATCTGTGTGTTCTGTTCGGTGTTTGCCGGATGGGTCGCACCACACAACCCCTTTGACCTGGCCACGCTGGAGCTGAGCGACGCCCGCTTGCCCCCCGCCTGGAGCGCCGAAGGCTCCATGAAATACCCCCTGGGCACCGACGACCAGGGCCGTGACATCCTGTCTGCGCTGATCTATGGCGCCCGCATCTCGCTCGTCGTGGGCCTGGCCTCCGTGGTGCTGTCGGTGCTGGTGGGCGTGGCTTTCGGTCTGCTGGCAGGCTTCAAGGGCGGCTGGATCGATGCCGTGCTCATGCGCCTGTGCGACGTGATGCTGTCCTTCCCCGCCATCCTGGTGGCCCTGCTGATTGCCGGTGTGGGCCGTGCGCTGTTCCCCAACGCGCACGAATCCCTGGCCTTTGGCGTGCTGATCATCTCCATCTCGCTCACCGGCTGGGTGCAGTACGCGCGCACGGTGCGCGGCTCCACGCTGGTCGAGCGCAACAAGGAGTACGTGCAGGCCGCCCGTGTGACGGGCGTGTCGCCCCTGCGCATCATGCGCAAGCATGTGCTGCCCAACGTGATGGGCCCGGTGCTGGTGCTGGCCACCATCCAGGTGGCCACGGCCATCATCACCGAAGCCACGCTGTCCTTCCTGGGCGTGGGCGCGCCACCCACATCGCCCTCGCTGGGCACGCTGATCCGCATCGGCAACGACTACCTGTTCTCGGGCGAATGGTGGATCACGGTGTTCCCCGGCGCCATGCTGGTGCTGATTGCCCTGTCGGTGAACCTGCTGGGCGACTGGCTGCGTGATGCCCTCAACCCACGCCTGCGTTGAACCAGAAGAAGTGACGACCCCATGAGCCTCCTAGAAGTCAAAAACCTCGTTGTCGAATTTCCTGGCCGCCGCGGTACCCTGCGCGCCCTGGACGACATTTCCTTTTCCATTGCACCTGGTGAGATCCTGGGTGTGGTGGGAGAGTCCGGCGCTGGCAAATCCCTCACCGGCGCGGCCATCATTGGCCTGCTGGAGCCACCAGGCCGCGTGGCCTCGGGCCAGATCCTGCTGGAAGGCCAGCGCATCGACAACCTCAGCAACGAGGAAATGCGCCACATCCGTGGCCGCCGCATCGGCGCGATCTTTCAAGACCCGCTGACCTCGCTGAACCCGCTGTACACCGTGGGCCGCCAGCTTACCGAAACCATCCTGGCCCACCTGCCGGTCACTCCCGCCGAAGCGCGCCAGCGCGCCATTGCACTGCTCAAGGACACCGGGATCCCGGCAGCCGAGGAACGCATCGACCACTACCCGCACCAGTTCTCCGGCGGCATGCGCCAACGGGTGGTGATTGCCCTGGCCCTGGCCGCCGAGCCCAAGCTCATCGTGGCCGACGAGCCCACCACGGCGCTCGACGTATCCATCCAGGCGCAGATCATCACGCTGCTCAAGAACATCTGCAAATCGCGCGGTGCGGCCGTGATGCTGATCACCCACGACATGGGCGTGATCGCAGAAACCTGTGACCGCGTGGCTGTGCTGTATGCCGGGCGTGTGGCCGAGATCGGCCCGGTGCACGACGTGATCAACAAGCCTTCTCACCCCTATACCAGCGGCCTGATGGCCTCCATCCCCGACATGGCGGTGGACCGTGAGCGCCTGAACCAGATCGACGGAGCCATGCCCCGCCTGAATGCCATTCCCCAGGGCTGCGCCTACAACCCGCGCTGTCCCCAGACCTTTGACCGCTGCATGACCGAACGCCCCAACCTGATGGACGCAGGCTCCACCCGTGCCGCCTGCTGGCTGCACGCCGGTGCGTCCACAACTGCCACTACCGCCACGAAAGCCGGGGTGACCGCATGAGCGCCGCTACCACCACCACTGCGGCTTCCGCACCCGTGAAGAGCAAGGCCCTGGTCCAGGCCCACGACCTGGCCAAGACCTTTGATGTTTCCGCCCCCTGGCTCAACCGCGTGATCGAGCGCAAGCCGCGCACCCTGCTGCATGCAGTGGACGGCGTGAGCTTCGAGATCGAAAAGGGCAAAACGCTGGCCCTGGTGGGTGAGTCCGGCTGCGGCAAAAGCACCGTGGCCCGCCTGCTGGTGGGCCTGTACGAGCCCACACGCGGCGGCCTCACGTTCGACAACCAGGACGCCCACGCCGCCTTCAAGGGCAACGATGCGCGCGCCATGCGCCGCCGCATCCAGATGATCTTCCAGGACCCGTACGCGAGCCTGAACCCGCGCTGGCTGGTGGAAGACATCATCGGCGAGCCGCTGCGCGAGCACGGCCTCATCACCGACAAGGCCGAACTCAAGGCCCGCGTGGGCGAGCTGCTCAAGTCCGTGGGCCTGTCGCCGCTGGACATGGTCAAGTACCCGCACCAGTTCTCCGGCGGCCAGCGACAGCGCATCTCCATTGCGCGTGCGCTCGCCACCGAGCCCGAGTTTTTGGTGTGCGACGAGCCCACCAGCGCGCTGGACGTGTCGGTGCAGGCCCAGGTGCTCAACATCATGAAGGACCTGCAGCGCGAGCGGCAGCTCACCTACCTGTTCATCAGCCACAACCTCGCCGTGGTGCGCCACGTGAGCGACCAGGTGGGCGTGATGTACCTGGGCCGCTTGGTGGAACTGGCTGACAAGCACACGCTGTTTGACACCCCGCGCCACCCCTACACGCGCATGCTGCTCGATGCCATCCCCAAGATGCACGACACCGGCAAGGCGCGCACCCCCGTGCAGGGCGAGGTGCCGAACCCGCTGAACCCGCCGCCCGGTTGTGCGTTCAACCCCCGCTGCCCGCATGTGAATGACCGCTGCCGCACCGAGCGCCCCAAGCTGCTGAGCATCGGCGGCATCCGCATTGCCTGCCACGCGGTGGAAGAGGGTCGTATTTGATAGCTTGCTATCAAATATATAGCTATAAAGGCGTGATGGAAGCGCGGTAACGGCCATTTTCTTGGCGGTTTCAACAACGAAGTGCGCCAATCCCCAGTGTAAGTGGGCTCACTTTGTAGCCGTGGAACACCTCATGCGGAGTCTTCCAGCCCAGGCATCTGCGGGGCCTGTGGTTGAGCCGGTACACGGC